>JBPCXM010000557.1:0-47980 GCA_051008535.1 Pseudomonadales bacterium
TGACAATAGCCGCCATGCCGAACTCGCGCACACCGTAATAAATATAATTACCGTCGGCGGCTTCCGCTGTAATCGCCTTCGATCCACTCCACAAAGTCAGGTTGGAACCCGCTAGATCGGCCGAGCCACCCATCAATTCAGGTAGCAGCGGCCCAAATGCGTTTAGCGCATTTTGCGATGCCTTGCGGGTGGCTATGCTTTCTGCACGATCCTGGGTCGCCTGAATATACTGCTGCGCCTGCTCGGCAAATTCAGCAGGTAATTCTCCGCGCATACGGCGTTCAAATTCAACGGCCAACTCAGGGTTCTGTTTCTGGTAGGCTTGAAACTTCTCCTGCCAGGCCTGCTCTTGCGCGGCGCCGCGCTCACGCGCGTTCCACCCGGTGTAAATCGCTGCGGGCACTTCGAACGGCGGGTACTGCCACCCTAACTCTTTACGCGCAACCGCGACTTCATCCGCCCCCAGTGGCGAGCCGTGAACTCCGCCGGTGCCCTGTTTATTGAGCGCACCTTTACCAATAATGGTTTTGCAGCATATCAAGGTTGGTTTGTCAGTCACTGCACGCGCGGCTTCCAGCGCCGCTCGCACTGCATCGGCATCGTGCCCATCAACGCCCGGCAACACATGCCAGCCATAAGCTTCGAAGCGCTGCGGTGTGTTATCGGTATACCAGCCGCTCACATCACCGTCGATAGAGATATCGTTGTCGTCGTAGCAGGCGATCAACTTGCCCAGGCCCAGCGTGCCGGCCAGCGACGCCACTTCGTGCGAGATGCCTTCCATCAAGCAGCCATCACCGACGAAAACGTAGGTATGGTGATCGACGATATCCAGCCCGTCGCGGTTAAAGTGTGCGGCCAACGCTTTTTCGGCCAGCGCCATGCCGACCGCATTTGCCAGCCCCTGACCCAACGGGCCGGTCGTAGTCTCAATACCGGGCGCGTAGCCATATTCGGGGTGACCCGGCGTTTTAGAGTGCAATTGACGGAAGTTTTTCAACTCTTCCATCGGTAATTGATAACCGCTCAGATGCAGCAGCGAATACAACAACATCGAGCCGTGCCCATTCGACAGTACAAAGCGGTCGCGACCACACCAGTTCGGGTTAGCCGGACTGTGTTGCAGAAAATCGTTCCACAATACCTCGGCGATATCGGCCATGCCCATAGGCATACCCGGGTGGCCGCTGTTGGCTTGTTGTACGGCGTCCATGCTCAACGCTCGAATGGCGTTGGCTAATTCAATACGGCTCGGCATGCTAAGTGTCCTGTAATGGGTAAATTGTTCATTCAGCGGGTCACCAAGGGCTCAGCGGCGAGACGCGGTTTCGCAGGCATAGTAATGCCCTACGTCAAGAAAGCGCAACGAAGCGGATGGCCCCTTGGCGGCTCGCCCGCGGGGAACAAACCCAATTGCCCTCTGCAGCGTCGCCTAAGAGCGCCTACTTTTGGTGCAAGTTCTTGGAAAGGTGGCCAACATTCCCTGCGAACTGCGCCTTGCAGAGAACAATTGGGGTGGTTCTGAATGTACAGTTTACCCATTACAGGACACTAGCTCCGATGATTTTGGAGGTGATCAGAAGGGGCGCTATTGTCGCTCAGCCATGCTGGCAGAGTAAACACCGCAAACGGACATGCGAACCGTTCATCGCGTGCTACACCAATCTATATCAAAATATATTGATATACTTATTCTTGCTTGTTATAGTGCCGGCCGATGAATATGCCCACCCATGCCGGTCTGGCCGAAAATTCCCAGGTACACGCCCTCAGCCTGCTCAATAAAGCAGCTGCTGACGAGCTTCGATTGCATATTTTGCGCACTTTGAGGCGTGACTCGTTTGGCGTGGGCGAGTTGTGCGAAATTTTTGCAATACAGCAGCCGGCGATGAGCCACCACCTAAAAGTGCTGGCGCAGTCGCAATTGGTAGCGACCCGACGTGAAGGTAACAATATTTTTTACCAGCGCGCGGCTGCAGCTTTGCAAGCCTGGTTGCAGCCGCTGAACGATTGCCTGTTCGAGACCGCGGACCAACTGCCGCTGCCCGCGCCAGTCGAGAAGCGCTTAAAAGCGATTCAAGATAAGCGAGCGCAGCTGTCTCGCCAGTTCTTCAATGACAACGTCAGCAAGTTCACTACACAGCAAGAATTGATCGCCGATTACCCAGTTTATGCGACACCAGTGGCTGAACTCGTGCAACAACTCGATGCGCAGCAACGACGCAGCGTATTGGAGATAGGTCCAGGCTCGGGTGAATTCCTTGCGGAGCTCGCCACTCTCTTTACCCAGGTCATCGCGCTGGACATTTCCGAGGAGATGCTCAACCAGGCCAAAACATTTGCCAAGGCGCAGTGTCTGAAAAATACACGCTTTCTGCTAGGCGATAGCAAGCTAGCACTTAAAAAAGGCATTAACGTGCAAGCGATTGTGATGCATATGGTGCTGCATCATGTCGCCTCGCCCGCCGACTTGTTTGCTGATGCCACTGCCTTGCTAACCGACGACGGCCACTTATTCGTCGCCGATCTGTGTGAACACAGCCAGGACTGGGTACGGCAAGCTTGCGGCGATCTCTGGTTAGGCTTTGCACCAGACGAACTCAGCCAGTGGGCGCTGCGAGCGGGGCTAAGCGAAGTACGAGAAGGTCAATATTTCAGCCTGCGCAACGGCTTTCGCCTGCAAGTGCGCCACTTTCAAAAATCCACCGTTTAACCATTTACATTAACAAAGGTACAACATAATGAGCAAATACTCCCTGTTTACGTCTGAATCGGTCTCCGAAGGCCATCCGGACAAAGTCTCCGACCAGGTCTCCGACGCAATTCTCGATGCCATCATAGCCAAAGATTCGGACGCCCGTGTGGCGGTCGAGACCTTGGTGAAAACCGGCATGGTGCTGGTTGCCGGCGAAGTGCGCACCAACGCTTGGGTCGATATCGAAGAAATCGCTCGCGGCGTGATTAAAGACATTGGTTACAACAGCTCTGACATGGGCTTCGATTGGGAATCGTGCGCGGTATTAAATGCTATCGGCAAACAATCCGCCGATATTGCCCTGGGAGTGGATGAAGGGGATGACAAAGACCTCGGCGCCGGCGACCAGGGCCTGATGTTTGGTTACGCCACCAACGAAACCGAAGTGCTAATGCCCGCGCCAATCACCTATGCGCATCGCCTGGTGCAACAACAAGCCAAGGTGCGTAAAGACGGCAATTTGCCCTGGCTGCGCCCGGATGCTAAAAGCCAAGTCACCTTTCGTTATGGCGAAGACGGTAAGCCAGCCGCCATCGACGCCGTGGTGCTGTCAACCCAGCACAGTGCCGACATTAAGCTTGAAGAGCTACGCAGTGCAGTGTTAGAACAGATTATTAAACCGGTGCTGCCGGCGGAATGGCTTAACGCCGACACCAACTACTTTATCAATCCCACCGGTAACTTTGTAATCGGCGGCCCGGTGGGCGATTGCGGCCTGACAGGGCGCAAGATCATCGTCGATACCTACGGCGGCATGGCGCGCCACGGCGGCGGCGCATTCTCCGGCAAAGACCCCTCCAAAGTCGACCGTTCCGCTGCTTATGCGGGCCGCTATGTGGCAAAAAATATTGTCGCTGCAGGTCTGGCCGACCGCTGTGAAATTCAGGTCTCGTATGCAATTGGCGTATCGGAACCGACATCTATCAGTGTTAATACCTTCGGTACCGGCAAACTGGCCGATGACAAGATTATTGAGCTGGTCCGTGAACATTTTGACCTACGCCCACGCGGATTGATCGAGATGCTGGACTTGAAAAGGCCGATTTATCAAGCCACCGCTGCCTACGGCCACTTTGGTCGCACTGAGGCTAATTTCACCTGGGAAAAAACCGACAAAGCCGATGCGTTGAAAGCCGCTCTGTAATCACTGAGGAAATACAAATGAATGCCAACGAACAAATAGACACAGCAAATCAAGACTACAAAGTGGCGGACATCAGCGAGGCCGAGTTTGGACGACGCGAAATCGCCATCGCCGAACACGAAATGCCCGCACTGATGGCTTTGCGGCGCAAATATGCGGCCAGCCAACCGTTGGCCGGCGCGCGCATTATTGGTTGTATTCACATGACTATTCAAACAGCGGTACTGATCGAAACACTAATAGAATTGGGTGCCGAAGTACGCTGGTCATCGTGCAATATTTTTTCTACCCAGGACCACGCTGCCGCGGCAATAGCGGCACGCGGCGTCGCCGTGTATGCCTGGAAAGGTCAAACGGTAGAGGAAGGCGAGTGGTGCATAGAACAAACCATTTTGCAAAACGGCAAACCCTGGAACGCTAATATGCTGCTCGACGACGGCGGCGACCTAACCGCGATGGTGCATGAAAAGTACCCACAAATGCTCGAGCAAATCCACGGCCTGACCGAAGAAACCACCACCGGTGTGCATCGCCTGGTGGAAATGTTGCAGGAAGGTTCACTTAAAGTGCCAGCGATTAATGTTAATGATTCCGTTACCAAGTCGAAGAACGACAACAAGTACGGTTGCCGTCACAGCCTCAACGACGCCATTAAGCGCGGTACAGATCACCTGTTAGCAGGCAAGAAGGCGCTGGTTGTTGGCTACGGTGACGTCGGCAAAGGCTCGGCGCAAAGCCTGCGCCAAGAAGGCATGATCGTTAAGGTCTCCGAAATCGATCCAATTTGCGCCATGCAGGCTTGCATGGATGGTTTTGAAATCGCATCGCCATACAAAAACGGCATTAACACGGGTACGCGCGAAGGCATTAACGACGAGCTGTTGTCGCAGACTGATCTTATCGTTACCACAACCGGCAACACCACGGTGTGCGACCGCTATATGTTGCAAGCGGTGAAGAAAGGTGCGGTGATTTGTAATATCGGCCACTTCGATAACGAAATCGACACGCAATACATGCGCGACAACTGGGCCTGGCAGGAGGTCAAGCCACAAGTAAATAAGATCTATCGCGACACTAAACCCGGTAATGATTTTGATATTAGCAGCGATGACTACCTATTGTTGTTGTCCGAAGGTCGCCTGGTAAATCTGGGTAATGCGACCGGTCACCCATCGCGCGTGATGGACGGTTCATTTGCCAACCAAGTGCTGGCGCAAATGCATTTATTTGAACTCAAGTTTGCTGACAAAGACGCTGCTACTCAAAAAGACTTACTCAGCGTTGAAGTACTACCGAAGAAGCTCGACGAAGAGGTAGCAGCGTATATGGTCGAAGGGTTCGGCGGTGTGGTGACGAAAATGACCCAAGAGCAGGCGGACTATATCAACGCGCCGGTCGACGGACCTTACAAACCGGAGCACTACAAATACTAAAGGGAGCTTATGAGCAATTTGACCGACAACAAGCGGCTCAGCTTCGAGTTTTTCCCGCCCAAGACCGATCCCGGGCGGAAGAAACTGCAAGTGGTGTGGCAGACGTTAAACGAGCTCAAGCCAGAATTCTTTTCGGTGACTTATGGCGCCGGCGGTTCCACCCGCGAGTTTACCCGCGGTATCGTCAGCGCAATGCGCGCGGCCGATATTTCAGTGGCGCCGCATCTTTCGTTTGGCGGAGATGACGATCAGTCGATGCTGCAATTGCTGCGCGATTATCAATCACTCGGCGTCGATCGTATTGTCGCACTGAGGGGCGATATTCCGTCTGGCATGGGCAACGCGCAGACCGTGCATGCCAATGAGCTGGTCGCGTTTATTCGCAAACACTGCGGCACCGAATTGCAGCTCGAAGTCGCCGCCTACCCCGAAATACATCCGCAGGCCGAATCATTTAGCAGCGATTTGCATTTCTTGCGTAACAAAATGGAGGCCGGCGCCAACAGCGCCATCACGCAATATTTTTACAATGCCGACGCATATTTTTATTTTCTGGATCAGTGCCGGAAAAACGGAATCAACGCACCCATCTATGCCGGTATCATGCCGATCACCAACTATAAAAACCTGGCGCGCTTTTCGGCCAACTGCGGAGCGGAAATTCCTCGCTGGATAACGCAGCGGCTGGAATGCTTACAGGATGATGCAGATGCGTTGCGCGAATTCGGTATCGAAGCGGTCAGTCGCTTATGCGAGCAATTGCTACGCGGCGGCGCGCCCGGCTTGCATTTTTACACGATGAATACCGTTGAACCAACGGCGACCATCTGTCGCAATATTGGCTTTAACTCTTAAATCTAACCGATATACGCCATGCGCGTTCCTCGCATTTACCACGACTCTCCGATAGTAGCAGCTGGGCCTCTCACGCTGGGTGAGCGAGCGGCGCGCTATCTCGGTCAGGTATTGCGCTTGCAGTGCAACAGCCCCGTGATTGCATTCGACGGCTGTAGCGGCGAATGGCAGGCGATTATCACCAAGCTGGAAAAGAAATCGGTCCAATTAGACTTACAGCAGTTCACGCCAATTGATCGCAACGGCCCGCTCGGCATACACCTCGGCATCGGCTTGTCACGCGGCGAGCGCATGGATTGGATCGTGCAAAAGGCAACCGAACTTGGTGTGCACGCCATTACCCCGCTGTTAACCGAACGCTGCGAAGTTAAATTGCATGGCGAGCGCCTGGCAAAACGCATGCGACATTGGCAAGCCGTGAGTATCAACGCGTGCGAACAATGCGGTTTGAATGTATTACCCGAGCTGAATAATCCGGTCAACAGTAAAGATTGGGCACAGCAGTACGATGCTGATCTGAAGCTGGTATTGCACCCTGAGGCCGGTCACGATTTCAATACTGATGTGACACCGAACTCGGTGCTGTTGGCGATAGGGCCGGAAGGCGGTTTCACTAGTCAGGAAGTAAAGCAACTAGGTGCTACCGACTTTACTATGCTGCGCTTGGGCGAAAGAGTGTTGCGCACCGAAACAGCTCCACTGGCGGCACTCAGTATTTTACAGCATCGTTGGGGGGATTTGCGCTTTTAGCCTTCGCTAAACTGCAAAATAGTGTTCTCGATAAATTCGAGGTTTGGAATGCTGGCCAACTCGCCGTTAGCAGACACCACCATCAGTTCGGCAGGGCCCAACTCGGCTTGATTGTCGACCGCTAATTCTTCCGCACTGACACGCATCATGCGCGGTGCACTCTGGGTCAGTATAGCCAGGAAAGGTAGTTTATCTGAGGTACCAATGCCATTCAACACGGCAATACTGCGGTGACCGCTACTCGACTGGAAAGGCTCATCGTTGAGCCCCTCAAATGACACTAATGGTATCTGCCGGGTACGCCAATCGAGATGACCAAGAAACCAGGTGGGCACATCGTCCATCCGCTGCGGCAGTCGATGGCTAATGATCTCCGCGACAGAGACGTTAGGTAGCAGCAAATACTTGCGCGTCACCGGAATCAAAAAGGTGGATAGTTCCGTCGCGGCCTGCTGTAAGTTTGCGGTACTCGCCATATTCATTACCTAGCCTGCCGGCTCGCCCTCACCCTTGTTGCTCAAGACGTTCCCGTCCGAGCAAATCGGCAATCGCATCGAGCAACTCCAGTTCCTGATACGGTTTACCAAGATAATTATTAACACCGATGGAAATTGCACGCTCGCGGTGCTTATCGCCGGTACGCGAGGTAATCATAATGATCGGCAGATCACTCAACTCGCTGTCATGGCGAATTTGGTTAGCCACTTCGAAACCATCCATGCGCGGCATTTCGATATCCAGCAGCATAAGGTCGGGGCGCTCGTCTTGCAACATCGACATGGCTTCGACACCGTCGCGGGCGACGATCACATCCATGCCCTGACGTTCGAGGAAGCGCGACGTGACCTTGCGTACCGTCACCGAGTCATCAACCACCATGATCTTGAGGGCTTGATTTGTTTCTTCTTCGACGACATGATCGATGACGAAGTCGTCGCGATGCATATGCAAGGCGTCGTTGCGAATCAAGGCCAGCATGTCCAGAATGACGACCACGCGGCCGTCGCCCAACACAGTGGCGCCTGACACTCCTTGTACCATGCCAAATTGAGCGCCCAACGATTTCACAACAATTTCGCGACTACCATGCAACTCGTCTACCTGAATTGCCATGGAATGATCAGCACCACGTACCAAGATCACCGGCAGTGGAGCACCTTGAGGCTGTATGTTCGGTTGCGCATCGACGCGCAACAGCGAACCAATATAGCGCAACATATACGGTTGGCCGGCGTACTCAAACATCGGCGCGTCCGGCTGATAGTAGGCTTCCAGTTCAAACGGACTGACACGCACAATACCTTCGATCGTATTCAGTGGGATGGCGTAGGTATCACCAGCAACCGATACCATCAACGCACGGTTTACCGAAACGGTAAACGGTAGTCGAATGATGAATTTGGTGCCATGCCCTTCTAGCGACTGAATGTCCATCACGCCGCCGAGCTGCTTGATTTCGCTGTGTACGACATCGAGACCAACACCACGACCCGAAATCTGCGTGACTTCAGTTGCCGTGCTAAAACCTGACTCCAGAATAAATTGCAGAACCTCATGCGGCGTAAGATCTGCTTCGGCATCCATCAAGCCGGCGTCAATAGCCTTGCTACGGACCCGTTCCAGATTAATACCGGCACCATCGTCCTCCAGCACCAGTACAATTTCGTTGCCCTCGCGTACCAGGCCGAGTGTGATTTGACCCGCGGCCGGCTTACCCGCATCGCGTCGCTGTTGTTCCGATTCAATGCCGTGGTCGACGGAGTTACGCAGCATGTGCTCAAGCGGCGGCAACATGCGCTCGAGCACGCTGCGGTCCATTTCGCCTTCCATATTGAGCATTTCAAAATCAACTTGCTTGTCGAGTTCAGTACTGACCTGACGCACGATGCGACGCAGGCGTGGTGCGACCCGTGCAAACGGCACCATGCGCGACTGCATCAAGCCCTCTTGCAAATCGGTATTGATACGCGATTGCTGCAGCAACAGCGTTTCCATGTCGCGCGCTCGTTCATTCAGCGTGCCTTTCAGATCCATCAAGTCAGAGGCGCTTTCCATCAATGAACGCGAAAGAGTTTGCAAATGCGAGTAGCGATCCATTTCTAACGGGTCGAAACCTTGCAAGCCTTCTTGTTCGACCTGCTCTTGGCGAAATAGTATTTGTGCTTCGGTTTCCATTTCCAAACGCCGCAGTTTTTCTTGCAGCCGTTCTACGGTGGATTGCATTTCCTCCAATGAAAAGCCAAATTCGCTGACCTGCTCTTCAGCGCGTGCTCGGGAGATACTGGTCTCACCAGCCAGGTTCACCAGGTTCTCAAGTAACTGGCTCGGTACGCGCACCACTTCTTGCGAACCACGTTTGCTCGCCTCGGCCAAGAAGGCGGCGTTCGCCTCCCCACCCATGGCACCAACCATTGAGCTGGCAACTGCCGCTCCGGCCGGGAACGGGCTGCTGACGCTTGGCACCTGCGGCTGATTAAACGGCAGTACGTTATCCGGCCGTGATGGTTGTGAATCAGGCACACTCGATGGAGCTGTATCGTTGTCCATTGGCTGTTGTTCAGCAGAGGGCGCGCCACCTTTGCGCAGCGCATCAACGTTGCTGGTAATCTGATCAACATACGCCTGTAATTCTTTGAAGAACTTTTTGGTGATCCGACGATTCTTCTGTTGGGCGTCGGTCAAGAACGTCTCGCAGTCATGGCTAATATCGCCAAGTTCGGTCAAGTCCGCCAGTCGCGCACCACCTTTCAAGGTATGCAACAAGCGCAGCAGCTCGTCCAGATACTGCTTGTCCTTGGGTTCATCCATCCAGGCATGTACGCTTTCATCGATGCCTTGCAGTATGTCGACGGCTTCCTCGGTAAATATCTCGATGATTTCATCGCTTGTTTCGTCGTCGTCAGCGCTATGGTTGTTATCCACAGACTGACTGCCAAGGTAGGCGCTAATCTCATCGCGCCCGGGCGTCGCGGCCGCAAGCAATTCCGCTTCAGCCTCCATTGCAGCGCTGAGGTCGACTTCGTCGTCAAGCTCCAAAGCTTCGACAAATTCTACATCTTCACCATCACCAGCGGCAGCGCTGACTTCTTCAACGTTGTCTTCGGCACCAGATGCTTCGCGCGCTTCCATCCAGTCTTCGAGTTCGAAGTCCGCCATATCGTCGTCTGACTCGACATCCATGCTGACCTCGATCAAATCTTCGTCGGCGAGCTCTATAACGTCAGATTCTATTTCTGCGACATCTATGTCCGCAATTGGCTCAGCTTCCTGCTCTTGTGCGAAGTCAATGCTTTCCAGCTCCGCAATCAGGTCGGTAGCAGGTTCTGCTGATTGACCCGCAGCAAGGCGGTCCAGCATATCGTTGAGAGCGTTCTGCGAGCGCGTATTCAAGGTAAAGAATTCTTCAGGCGCCCGCTCTACTATTGCGGCCTGTTCGCAGGTTTGCGCGCTCAAGCCTGCCAACTGAGCAACGATATCCTGTTGTCTCTGCTGCGCAGCCTGCTCCAGCGTGCGCAGCACAGTAGCCGCACGTACGCAAGAGTCGCTAACGGATTTGCCCTGCTGCGCATCTTCCAGCAGTTGTTGCGCGTATGCCACGCTTTCCATACCCTCGGCGAGGAAGACGCCGAAGTCGGCATCTTCATCTGCAGCCGGCGCGGTAAGCGCTTCCTGTTCAATTTGCTCGTGCAGCTGTTCGATACGCTGCAGCAGCTCTTTCACACCAGGTATCGCATCAGCCGTTGTTTCAGGCAGCAAGTCCAGACCCTTGCGGGCAAGCCCCGCGGCGTCGTCCAGCACTTCAACAAAGGTGTCGCCGAGCGGCAGATTTTTTTCGCGCAGCTCTTTTAGGCATGACTCCAGCGGCATGATGAAGCATGCAATACTGTCGACGTTGGCAGTTTGAGTGCTGCCTTTTAAGGTATGCAGCGCACGTTGCAAATCGTTCGACACGTCGTTTTTACCGCTCGTGAGATACTCAGCAACATAGCCATCAATAAGGCCGAGATGGATTTGCGCTTCGTTGGTGAAAATCTCCAACAACGCGGCATCGTAATCCGGATCTACTTCGGCATCGAAATCGGAAGCGTCCAGCTCTATATCGGCGGCATCAAAGACAAAATCCATATCGCCGGCATCATCTGCTGCGAACGGCTCTTCTATGCCAACGTCATCGTCTGCGCTGGCAACCAACTGCTCTTCAGCAATGGGCTCTTCAATCACCGGCTCTTGTTCTTCGACTGCAGGTATTTCTGCTACGGGTTCGTCGACAATATCCTGCTCGACAGCCGCCGGTTCGGTTTGTTCTTCGGCAGCAGCTTCAGGCTGTTGCGATTCAAGTCGCGCTTGTACTGCAGCTGCATCGGTAAGTTCTTCGCCTTCAGCACTGCTATCTGCCACAGCGGACAGTACCCCAACCAGAGGAGGCTCAACTTTACTGCGTTTTTCAAACGCTGTAATCAATTCAGGCATGATGGCGCGTGCTTGCATTGCGACCTCTACGTGGGCACCATTCAACGTCTGGCTACCTTCTGTAACACGATTGAGCATATTCTCAATGCTCCACGCGAACTCGCCGGCTTGACTGGCGCCAACCATCCGGCCACTGCCTTTCAAGGTATGGAATGCACGTCTTATTTCTGCGAGCGAATCTTTATCACTGAGATCCTGAGTCAACTGCGGTAAAAATTCGTCCAGCGTTTCAAACACCTCGGCCGCTTCTTCGATGAAGATCTCGATAATTTCATCGTCGACCAAATCTTCTTCCTCTTCCTCAGCCGCAGCTTCGACAGGCGCTTCAGCAACATCTTCCGCTCCGCTTTCTACCGCTACTAACGGGACTTCGGCGGATACAGCAGGAATTTCCAACTCTTCTTCGACAACCGCCGGTGTAATTGTCTCATTGACGACAGTTAGTGCTTCGACGCCTGCGTCGTCTTCATCGGCAACCATAAAGTCACTGATGTCGAGGTTATCATCCTCGGTGTCGCTCACATGCTGGTAGAACTCAGGGTTACGTTGCCATTGATCGAGATTAGTAATCGGAAAGCCAAGTTCAGCAACGCTTTCAATCGCCACGTCGAGAATCGTATCGCTTTCGGTGATCGAGTCTTCGGCCAGTCGTTCCAGGTAGTAATCGACACTGGTGAGAGAATCAGCCAAGGTATCGAGCATTTTCCATTCGGGAACTCTGTCGCTCGCCAACAAAGCGTCGCAGATGAACCACTCGCAAGACGACAAGGCCGCCACTGCTTGATCTAGCGGTAATACCGTTAGAGCGCCGCGCACTTCAGACAATATTGCAGGTACTTTCTGCAAACGTCCCCGGTCCCACTGATTGGCGATAAATTCAATAATCGCTTCCCTGACCTGTTCTATGCCAATGCGCGCTTCTCTAATCACCGACTGATAAGCGGCCGCCAACTGTCGATCTTTTTCGGTTGATTGGCTAGCCACCTCAACGCCGTCCTGGTTGACGGTTGCCTTCAGCATCGCCTCGACGCTGAGTATGCTTTCAGCGACATCCATTAATGTGTCGCTATCGGCCGCCTGATTCCCGCTACTGATGTTCTCCACGGTATCTGCCTGCCGTTTTAGCATACGCAGTGCATCGCCCAGTCCCAGAACCAAAATCGTATCAATCACGCGCTTGAACACAGGCAGAGCTTGTCGTAACTCAACATCATCTCGGTCGGCGCTGCGTAAATATAGATCCAGGTAATCTTTGATACTGCCGAGCTCTTCCAATAGCGCTTCGACAACCGAGCGCATGGTGTCGCGGTCGGGTCCCATTTGGGCAAGTTGTTGTGGCGTTTTTAGTTCGCTTGCCCATTTGTCTTGTAGCTCGCGCAGCAACGGCAGCTGTGAGTCGCATGGCTCCAAAAACTGACGGATCTCGCCGCTCAGCTGCGCCGGTGCGTGGCCATCAAGCGCCTTCGGCCCAGTCTCGGCCAGCATACCAACCTCTTTATCGATCTCGACTAGCAATTGTTTCAGCTTGGTCGATACGCCAAGCGAGCCCTCTAGTAACGCTTCGTAGATTGCCGAGCATTGCTGCCAGAAACTCTCACGGGCACTATTCTCACTAATCTTGTGAATACGTTGGCCGATCTGAGAGAGAAAGGTGAGGTTCTTATCGGTCTCTGTGTCGCGCACCACATTTAATACGGCAACGCGAAACATCTTGCTCAGCTTCGTCATTAGCTGATCAAATTCCGCACGGCTGACACGATTGGCGAATGCAGCCTCACTACCAACATCGTTGGCTGCTTTCGTTTCCAGCGGCGGAGTGAGCGCCGGTCCGCGTACCCGCTGCAATTCTGCGGTGATAGGTTCCAATGCGACATCGACAATGTCGGACTTTACCTGATTCACTCTATCCAGCAACGCTGACATTTGAAGTAATGCTGCCATCAACACTTCCAATGCGGCGTGTTCGTTAGGCGTAGCCTGATTCACCAGCGCCTGAGCAACGGCTTCCATTTCCTGCGCCATGGCGGCCAGGTTGTGCAATTGCACCATACTCAAGGTGCCGTGGATCTGGTGGCAGTGCGTCAGGGTAAAACGCAACTTGGTGGAATCGTTACTGTCGGTCACGTAAGCTTCTAGCGCTCCACGTGCCTGTCTGAGTATCTCTTCCAGTTCGTTGGTCACCCATTCGAACGCGACGTTATTCAGCTTTTCAGCCATCGTTTTTCTCGCTTGTTCCATTTATGCACACGCTATTCTGCTGACCGCTGCACTCGAGCTTTGGTCGTTTTTGTCGCGAGCGCAAACTGCTAAACAAAAGTCCATACAGAAGCTCAAGCTCGCTGCCTAGCCGTTGTAGTCAGAGCTTTCGTTCGTGTCGTAGCCCGCGCTAGCAGCCACTCCGTCGGGTAATTTAAAGCCGGCAACAGAGTTACGCATGTCGTGCGCAAGACCCGCCAGTTCACCAATGGATGATGCGCTGGTTTTGGTACCGGTCGATGCCTGCGAGGCGATTTCCTGGATCACTTTCATGGTGTTGGAAATATGGCCTGCCGAAGATGATTGCTGGCGTGATGCATTGGAGATGCTTTGAATCAGTTCCGCTAGGTTGGTCGATACATTTTCGATTTCCTCGAGTGCCACACCGGCGTCCTGCGCCAGGCGTGCACCACGCACCACCTCCGTAGTGGTTTGCTCCATCGAGATGACGGCTTCGTTGGTGTCGGTTTGAATCGTTTTTACCAAAGCCTCAATTTGCTTGGTGGCCGCACCGGAACGTTCCGCTAAGCGCTGTACCTCATCGGCAACTACCGCGAAGCCGCGACCTGCGTCGCCAGCCATCGACGCCTGAATAGCAGCGTTTAGAGCCAGAATATTCGTTTGGTCGGCAATGTCGTTAATCAACGATACGATGTCGCCAATTTCCTGCGAGCTCTCACCGAGACGTTTAATACGTTTCGATGTTTCCTGAATTTGCTCGCGAATATTATCCATGCCGGTGATGGTATTACGTACCACTTGACCACCCGAGCTAGCGATTTTCACCGAGCGCTCCGCAACCGCAGCCGACTCGGCAGCGTTCGAAGATACCTGGTCGATCGTGACCGCCATCTCGTTAACCGCTGCAGAAGCACCGGCAATTTCCTGTGCCTGATTCTCCGACGCTTCCGCCAGACTCAGTGCCGCTTTTTGATTGGCTTCCGCCGACGTCGACACCGACACAGCCGTGTCATTAATCGATGACACCAGCACCCGCAGTTGGCCGATGGTGTAGTTCACCGAGTCGGCGATCGCACCGGTGAAATCTTCGGTCACGGTCGCGGTAGTCGTTAAGTCACCGTCAGCCAGATCGCTGATCTCGTCCAGCAAACGTAGAATGGCTTCCTGGTTCTGTTCATTGTCTTTCGCTGCATCGCCCAAGCGCTTCCGCGTATTGAAATACATCTGTAAGCCAATCAATAGTAGCGACAGCAACATACCAACACCGCAATACCACACGGTATTTTGGGTAATAGGGCGACGATCATCGAGGCGCTCAACTTCATCAGAAAGCGCACCGGTTTGAGTCATGATGGTAGGCGCGCCAACCACAACGGTGTCCGCTGCCTGGCGTGCTTTGAGCAAGTCGGGGG
This sequence comes from Pseudomonadales bacterium, assembly GCA_051008535.1. Lineage (GTDB taxonomy): Bacteria > Pseudomonadota > Gammaproteobacteria > Pseudomonadales > JAUIET01 > JBBKXJ01. Next base: position 15,040 of record JBPCXM010000557.1, read on the forward strand.
AGGCCTGAAAAATCTCGTCGACGCTGCCGCTAACAAACTCAAACAACTTGGAGATTTCTTCCAGACTTGAGCGCGCGTCGGCGTCGGTGACGCGGCTGATGCGCAGCGCTGAGTTGCCATTCAACATGCCGTTCAGCACGCTACCGAACAGACTGGCGTCTAAATTAAACTGATCGGCTGCAACATTCGCGGTACTGCCACCTTCCAACATCTTATCGACGTTTCTGGCGATCCGCTCGGCCAACCATGATTGCTTTTGTGCAACGGCGACCTGGTCGGAAGGTGCGCGACCTTCCAACAAGATTTCTACCACGTTGTTGTATTCAGTCTGCAGCTCAGGAATAGAGTCATTCAGTGTTTTCGCCACTTCGTGCAAAAACAGAATCCGGTCCTGATTGGCCACGATTGTGTCCGCCGCTTCGCTTACTGGCGTCCAGGTCGAACCCAGCTCTTCCAGCTCGGAAGACAACATGTCTTTTGCTGCTGGCAATCCCGGCTCGCCTTCGTTCAGAACCTGCGCCGCCTGGCTGAAATTTTTGCTGGCAGCACCAAGCTGTGCGAACGCCTCGGCATCACCGGCAATTGCGAGACGCGAACTGGTGGCTACCTGTTGTGCCGATACCGTGAGCTCTGACGTGAGCTCCTTGTAGCGGTTGTCATCACTCGCCGTGCGGCTAACAGCCATCAGCGTATAGACAAACGCCGCCGTCGCCACGAGGAATACACCGATCAGCAGGATAATGGTTGGACTCATTGGCAGTTTGCCAAGGTTCGCGTTTTTCGTGTTCATACTCTGGGCTCCCAGAAAATCTTAATGTTACTTAAAAGTTATTAAACGGTTAGGACTCAGGACCGAGTCATTAATGCAGCGCGGCGTTGAAAAACTGAGGATCACGCGCTAATTCGTACAAACTAAACACGGTCCATTTTCTGCCACCATGTTCATAAGAACCTTTTACATACGGCGCCATCGCTTCATCCTCGCCTGCGTCTTCGCTATATGTTTCTAGCGGAAAATGCTGCATGCCGTACACATTGTTAACAATAACACCGCAGTAAAAATCACCTATTTCCAAAGCGAGCACGCGATGTTGTTTGCGCGTCGAATCAAGCTGGGCGCCAAAAAACACTTCCAGATCAAGCATCGGTAATAAGCGGCCACGGACGTTGGCAACGCCTTTGACCCACGGCTTAACACCTGGGATACGGGTATATTCGGGCGGCACAAGCATCTCGGCAACTTCCTGCATGGGTGCCACATACCGCATGCCACGCAATTGAAAGCCCACCCCGCTCCACACCGGTTGAACATCAACGCGCTCGGGCAAGCCGCGCGCATGCCTAGTGCTTAACTCGGCAATGTGCTGAAGAACTTCAAACGGTTCGCTGTGCGACATATCCATGCTGCTCAGGCAATCATTTCTTTAATGGTTTTTAACAGCAGCTTTTCGTCAACCGGTTTGGTCAGGTAAGCTTTTGCGCCCTGGCGCTGACCCCAGACCCTATCGGTTTGCTGATCTTTGGTGGTGACGATAACGACCGGTATGTCGCTGGTGGTATCACCCTTGCTCAACTGACGCGTGGCTTGAAAACCGTTCAAGCCGGGCATGACGATATCCATCAAAACCACATCGGGCAGTTCTTGTTTGGCAATGCTCACACCTTGCTCACCGCTTTCTGCGGTCAACACTTGGTAGCCGTGCTTGTCCAGCACATTCTTAATCTTAAATGTTTCGGTTGGAGAATCGTCCACAACAAGAACGCGCACCATGTTACCTCCGTAACGCGACAATCAAATATGATCGCGGATTAACTTGCTTGCTTAAGTTCAACCTGGGCTTGAATAGCACCCAGCAATTCATTTTTACTAAACGGCTTGGTCAGGTACTGATCCGAGCCGACAATCCGGCCTTTGGCTTTGTCAAACAAGCCGTCTTTGCTGGACAGCATAATCACCGGTGTTGACTTGAACTCGCTGTTGTTTTTTACCAACGCACAGGTTTGATAGCCATCCAGACGCGGCATCATGATGTCGACAAAGATGATATCGGGTTTGCTGTCGGCGATTTTTGCCAACGCATCGAATCCATCGATAGCAGTAATGACCGTGCAACCGACTTTTTTCAGCAAGGTTTCCGCGGTACGGCGAATAGTCTTGCTATCATCGATGACCATGATTGTTAAACTTTCAAAATTTGCTTCCATTGTTTTGCCCGTTGGTTGTGCAAACCGCTGATTATTGATAAGTGTTTTCTATCCTCTGGCGAGGGTAGACGTTGGTGTCTGAGGCGATCACACTATGTGTACACACCCTGTTCACCGCTAATTTAATATTTTGTGAATATCCCGTTAAATTAATAGTATAGAACCGTGTAAAAATAAAGCTGGCAACCACTTTTTTTCTAAGGAAACCACTATGAGCGTATCACTTGGGGTTGTTATGGACCCCATCGAAAACATCAACTACAAAAAAGACAGTACCTTGGCGATGTTGTGGGCGGCTCAGAAAAAAAATTGGCAACTCTATTATATTCAACAACATGACCTCTATCTTACAGGAGGACTGCCGCGCGCGTCGATGCGCAAGCTTGGGGTGTCACATAACCCAGTCAACTGGTTTAACCTCGGCGAATCCGAAGATCACGCATTGAACCGGCTCAACGTTGTTTTAATGCGCAAAGATCCCCCATTCGATATGGAATTCGTTTACTCAACGTATATTCTGGAAGCCGCAGAGCGGCTGGGCACATTGGTGGTTAATCGACCACAAAGCTTGCGCGACTGTAACGAAAAAGTGGCGGCCACCCTATTCCCCGATTGCTGCCCGGATCACCTCGTCACGGCCGACGCAGCCTTGTTAAAGCAATTTCAACAACACTACCACGACGTCATCTTCAAACCACTGGACGGCATGGGCGGCGCCAATATTTTTCGTGTTCGTGACGGCGACCCAAATCAGAGTGTAATTGTCGAAACATTAACCAACAATGGCAATAATACCATTATGGCGCAGCGCTATATCCCGGAAATAGTCAACGGCGACAAGCGCATCTTGATGATTGACTCGGTGCCCGTGCCGTATGCATTGGCGCGCGTACCCGCAGTGGGAGAGTTACGCGGCAACCTGGCCGCTGGCGCGGTAGGTGAATCCAGGAAATTAAGTGACCGTGACTACTGGATTTGTGAAAAAATTGGGCCATTCTTAAAGGAGAAAGGGTTATTGTTCGTCGGCGTTGATGTGATTGGCGATTACCTGACCGAAATAAATGTAACCAGCCCTACCTGTATTCGCGAGCTCGATGCAGCCCACGGCTTGGACATTGCGGGTCAGCTGATGGAATGCATTGAATCCAAGCTGACATCACAAACAGAGCACGGCACTACATGAGCAACGCGGTTATCAACAATCTGGGCTATGCATCGTTCAATCCAGACCGCCTGGGCACGGCGTTTTCGTTCGCGGTGGCCTTACATGCGGCATTGATTCTGGGTATTACGTTTACCCAGGAGAAACACAGCGCCAAGGCTCCACAACTGGAAGTCACGCTGGCGCAATTCAAACACGAGAAAAATCGCAGCAAAGCCGACTACATAGCCGACCGAGACCAGCAAGCCAGCGGCGCCGCATTGGAAAAATCTTTGCTGTCGGCACCGGAAATTGCCGAGTTTCAAGACACTCAAGTGCGCGATGTCAATCAAGAATACGCCGAACAAAGCGCTGCCAGCCAGCCAGAACGGCTGAACAACCCGGTTTACACCACCTTGGAAGCAGAGCGGCGCGTATTGCAGAGTGACGCACAGAGACAACAGATGGCGGAAAGCAGCGCTGAGAGTGAATCCAGAGAGCAGCTATCCAGCGATATCGCGTCATTGGCCGCTAGACTCAGCGATTTGAAAGAAGACGCCGCTAAGCGGCCGCGCGTGCGCCGGATTACGTCGGTATCGACCAAAAAGGCGATGGACGCGCGTTACTTGCTCAAATGGGAACGCAAAATCGAACTGCTGGGCAATCAGAATTACCCGCGTGAGGCATTGGCGCAAAAGCTTTACGGCGACTTGCGCTTGCTGGTCGTGCTCAGCCCCAACGGCGCTGTGGATCGCGTTGAGATCCTTAAGTCTTCCGGTCATGACGTGCTCGATCTCGCCGCGATAAAAATCGTCAAGCTGGCGGCTCCGTACGAGCCGTTCAGCGCTGAAATGCAGCAAGAACTCGACAAGCTGGAGATCGTGCGCACCTGGCAGTTCCGCAAAAATCGGGTGCGCGCAAGCCGTACCTAAAAAGTCCTTGCGCCCGGTATCCCTGCGGCTAATAATGGAATGATGGAGTCGCACGCCCTCGCCAGTTTGAAAAACCATTTTTTGCTGGCCATGCCGTGCCTGCAGGATTCGATCTTTGCACACAGCCTGACCTATATCTTTGATCACAACGAACATGGTGCGTCGGGCCTGGTGATTAACCGACCGCTGGATTTGACCCTGGCGGACATCTTCTCCCAACTCGAACTTGAAAGCGCTTCCGCCTGCGCCGCACAACCGGTGCTGGTGGGTGGGCCGGTGGCGATGGAACGCGGCTTCGTCTTACACCGCACTGGAGCATCCTGGAGGTCCACCCTGGACGTCAGCGCAGATGTCAGCCTTACCACGTCGAGCGACGTACTGGCCGCCATGGCGCGCGACGAAGGCCCTGACGAGGCGCTGGTGACGATAGGCTACGCCGGCTGGGGTGCCGATCAACTCGAACAAGAGCTCGCTGACAATGCCTGGTTGACGATACCAGCCGATGCCCACATTATTTTTTCTACGCCTTTTGAGCAACGTGCGGCCGTGGCGGCACGCAAGCTGGGCTTCGATATTAATCTCATGACGGCCGATGCCGGGCATGCATGAGCAACGGCGTACTGTATTGAGCTTTGACTTTGGATTAAAACAGATAGGCGTTGCACTGCTGCAACAACCAACAACTATTATCTCGCCTTTACCGATTATTCGCGCCAACGACGGCAAGCCGGACTGGAATGCAGTCGAGGCATTGCTGCAGGAGTGGCGAGCACAGTTGTTGTTAGTGGGAGAACCGCTGAACATGGACGGTTCCAGCAGCACCATGAGCGAGCGAGCAAGGCGCTTCGCGCGGCAACTGGAGGGGCGATTTAACCTCCCGGTAGAACTGGTCGACGAGCGTTTGTCCAGCCACGAAGCCAAAGGCCAAGTGGCTGAGTTCAGCAATAAAAAGAGAAACTACCGCAAGCAGCCGATTGACAGCATTGCGGCGCAGCTCATTATGCAAACCTGGTTAGCGCAAAACTAACGCCGCTGATAAGTTTGCGCCTTTGGCTCCTCTGCTTGCATGCTCAGCTTATCGTTGGCGCTTTCGTAGTTCAGGTTTTCGTCGCCGAGTTTTATCATTAAACGCAGGTCGTTAGTCGAGTCGGCATGGATCAGCGCGTCTTCGTAGGTGATCTCGCCGTCTTTGAACAGTTCATACAGCGCCTGATCAAAGGTCTGCATTCCCTGCTCGACGGATTTTTTCATCAACTCTTTCAACGAGTGGACTTCGCCTTTGCGTATCAAGTCCTGCGCTAGCGGCGTATTCAATAGTACCTCTACCACTGCTCGGCGGCCGGTGCCGTCTGCAGTTGGCACCAGCTGCTGCGCGACCATAGCCCTGAGGTTGAGCGAGAGATCCATCCACAGCTGTCCATGGCGTTCAGGCGGGAAGAAATGCAGTATGCGGTCAAGCGCCTGGTTCGCGTTGTTGGCGTGCAGTGTACACAGGCACAGGTGGCCTGTTTCGGCGAAGGTAATCGCATGTTCCATGGTTTCTCGAGTGCGCACCTCGCCAATCATGATCACATCGGGCGCCTGGCGCAGCATGTTTTTCAGCGCGATTTCAAATGTCTCGGTATCGATGCCAACTTCACGCTGGGTGACGATGCAGGAAGCGTGTTGGTGGATATACTCGATAGGGTCTTCAACGCTAATGATATGTCCGGTTGAGTTACGGTTGCGGTGACCGATCATCGACGCCAGCGATGTCGACTTACCAGCACCGGTGGCGCCCACAAATACAATCAGACCGCGCTTGGTCATCGACAAGTCTTTGATGATATCAGGCAAGGACAGGTCTTCAATCGTCGGAATTGTGGTTTCGATGCGACGCAGCACCATGCCCATCAGATTACGCTGGTAAAACGCACTGACCCGAAAACGACCGGTGCCGCGCGCACTAATGGCGAAGTTACATTCGTGCTCTTCGATAAAAACCTTGCGTTGCTTGTCGTTCATTACGCCAAGTACGGTTTCGCGCACTTTTTCCGGGCTTAATGGCGTCGACGACACCGGTTCGACCTTGCCGTGCACCTTGATGCTGGGCGGCACGCCGGCAGTAATAAACAAGTCTGACGCGCCTTTTTCGACCATTAAGGCCAGTAATTTATGTATATCCACAGTTGCGAACCTATAAGTGTTATGGGGTTAGAAATTTTCAGGGGTTTTAGCTTTTTCCCTGGCCGCATCGCGGGTAATTAGACGCTTGTCGACCATTTCCTGCAGGCATTGATCGATGGTCTGCATGCCTACAGCTGCGCCGGTTTGAATCGCCGAATACATCTGCGCGACTTTATCTTCGCGAATCAGGTTACGAATGGCCGGCGTACCGATCATGATTTCGTGCGCGGCGATACGGCCACCACCGACTTTTTTCATGAGAGTCTGAGATATCACCGCCTGCAGCGATTCCGACAACATGGAACGCACCATGGCTTTTTCTTCGCCGGGGAATACGTCCACAATACGGTCGATGGTTTTAGCCGCCGAGGTGGTGTGCAAAGTGCCAAACACCAAGTGGCCGGTTTCCGCAGCGGTCAAAGCAAGGCGAATGGTTTCCAGATCACGCAGCTCGCCTACCAGAATTATGTCGGGATCTTCCCGCAGTGCCGAGCGCAGCGCTTCGCTGAAGCCGTGCGTATCACGGTGCACCTCACGTTGGTTAACCAGGCATTTCTTGCTTTCGTGCACGAATTCGATGGGATCTTCGATGGTGAGAATATGCTCGTATTTGTTTTCGTTGATAAAGTCCATCATCGCCGCCAGCGTCGTACTCTTGCCCGAGCCGGTAGGGCCAGTAACCAGCACCAGGCCACGTGGCACCATGCTCACGTCACGAAACACCTGGCCCATGCCAAGGTCTTCCATGCTTAATACCTTGGAGGGAATAGTCCGAAACACGGCGCCAGCGCCGCGATTCTGGTTAAATGAGTTGACCCGAAAGCGCGCCACGCCCGGTACCTCAAACGAGAAGTCGGTCTCGAGAAATTCTTCGTAATCCTTGCGCTGCTTGTCGTTCATGATCTCGTAAATGAGCTCATGCACTTCTTTATGCTCCATGGCGGGCAGGTTAATGCGGCGTACGTCACCGTCGACGCGAATCATCGGCGGTAGGCCAGCGGATAAGTGCAAGTCAGAGGCGCCTTGTTTTGCACTGAAGGCAAGCAGTTCGGTAATGTCCATGATGCTCCTGGTTAACTATTGGTATTACGTATGGAAACGAAGGTTCTAGAAAAAGCTTAGGCTATAATTGCCAGCTTTGCCGCTTGAATGGGGCGCAGGTTGTAAATCACTCTATGGGCGATATTGCGAACAACTTGGTCGCGGTGCAGTCACGTGTGACGGCAGCACTGGCGAACACACCAAATCGATCGAATAATGTGCAAATACTGGCAGTGAGCAAGCAGCAGTCAGCCGCCGCGATCCGCACTCTGGCCGCGCTCGGATTGCGGGATTTTGGCGAGAATTACCTGCAAGAAGCGCTTCCCAAGCAGCAGCAATTGCAAGATCTCGACTTGGTCTGGCACTTTATCGGCCATATACAAACCAACAAGAGCCGCCTTGTAGCCCAGCATTTCGACTGGGTGCATAGTGTGGATAGGCTTAAAGTTGCGCATCGGCTCAACGATCAACGCCCCGCCGAACTTGCAGCGTTGAATATTTGTCTACAGGTCAATATCAGCGAGGAAGAGAGCAAGGCCGGGGTCGCACCTGCTAAGGCAGAGGAGTTGGCGCTGGCAATCACCGAACTGCCGCACGTAAAATTGCGCGGCTTGATGGCGATTCCGCGCACCGCAAGCGACTACGATCAGCAATTGCAGGCATTTACTCAACTCAAAGCACTTTTCGATAGCCTTAATGCCAGTGGTTTACAGCTCGACACTTTGTCGATGGGTATGTCGCACGATCTTGAAGCGGCGCTGGCCGCGGGTGCTACAATGCTGCGCATCGGCCAGGCGCTGTTTGGTCCACGCGCCGCCTAACAACCCGTTATTCGACTGACAAAAGGTTTTCCGTGAATAATACAAAGCTCGCATTTGTTGGCGCTGGCAATATGGCCGGCGCTTTGATTGGCGGCCTGGTCAAACAAGGCTTTAGTGCCAGCGATATCAATGCCGCTGATCCTTATCAGCCCAGCCTGGACAATCTGCAAAGTAATTTTGCGATTAACACCAGCGCCGCCAACACAGAGGCAGTCGGTGGAGCGAATGTCGTGGTGCTAGCGGTCAAACCCCAGATCTTACAAACGGTAGCCTCTGAGATCGGCGCTCTAGTGCAGCAACAACAGACATTGGTGATTTCAATTGCGGCCGGCATTCCACTAGCCAGCTTGCAAAAATGGCTGGGCGCCGACGTAGCAATCGTGCGCTGTATGCCTAACATACCGGCGCTGGTGCAATGCGGCGCCACCGGCTTGTTTGCGAATACCCACGTTAGCGACGCACAGCGGCAAACCGCAGAACAAATTCTCAATGCTGTCGGGGTGAGCGCCTGGGTTGGCAGCGAATTCGAACTCGATGCAGTGACGGCAGTTTCTGGCAGCGGTCCGGCATACTTTTTTCTGGTCATGGAAGCCATGCACGAAAGCGCCACAGCCATGGGATTGGACCCTGAGCTAAGCAAGCGATTTATCATGCAAACGGCATTGGGCGCAGCAAAAATGGCGCAGCAAAGCGATGTTGATCCGGCCGAACTGAGGCGCCGGGTAAGTTCTCCGGGCGGTACAACCGAGCGCGCCGTCGCCGAACTGGAAGGCGGTGGACTGCGCGAATTATTTAAGATAGCTTTACGCGCGGCCGAACAACGTTCGGTTGAATTAGCGCAACAACTCGACTGAATCTAAGCGGAGTAGCGACGCATGGGCGTAGTGGCAGACATCGGCACTTTTTTGGTGCAGACCTTGCTGACCTTTTTCTTGATCGCAGTTATCGTGCGCTTATTACTGCAGGTTGCGCGTGCGGATTTTTACAATCCAATTTCACAGTTTATTGTCAAGCTGACCAATCCACTGCTACTGCCATTACGGCGATTTATTCCGGGGCTGGGCGGTATCGACTTCGCCGCTGTGGTGTTGGCTTTGTTGGTTCAATTGTTAGCAACTACCGTGTTGCTCCTGCTGCAAGGCTTCTCCCCCATCAACCCGCTGTATATGATTATGTGGGGCTTGATCGGCATTCTCAGTTTAGTTTTAAATATCTATCTCTTTACCGTACTTGCTAGCATCGTGGTAAGTTGGGTGGCTCCGTATAGTGATCACCCGGCTGTTCTGCTGTTGCGCCAGTTTACCGAACCAGTTATGGCGCCGTTTCGCAAACTTGTGCCCTCCATCGGCGGCATTGATATCTCGCCCATTCTGTTGTTTATCAGCATTCAGATACTGCAGATTGTTCTCGGTCACGCGGCGCAGGCTGTGTCATTGCCGTCGCGATTTGTATTGGGTGTGTAACCATTGAGATCACGGTAGCTGATAAATAACAAACCGATTCGATGCCTGAACAATTCCCCAATGATTCGGTTGGCCTCGTGCAACCAACCACGCAGCATTTTAAAGAACCTCTTACATTGTTCTGCGGGCACACGCTGCTCGAATATGAACTTATATATGAAACCTACGGCGAACTCAATACGGCCAAAAGCAATGCCGTATTGATTTGCCATGCCTTAAGTGGCAACCACCACGTTGCCGGCTACCACCATGTTGAGGATCGCAAACCGGGTTGGTGGGACAGCTGCATTGGCCCCGGCAAACCGATTGATACCAACGACTTCTTCGTCGTTTGCTCGAATAATATCGGCGGCTGTCATGGGAGTACTGGGCCGTGCAGTAACAACCCGGAAACCAATAAAGTTTATGGCCCTGATTTTCCGCCGGTGCGTGCGCGTGACTGGGTCGAATGCCAGGCGCGACTTGCCGACATGTTAGGCATAGAGCAATGGGCAGCCGTTATTGGTGGCAGTTTGGGGGGCATGCAGGCATTAAGGTGGGCACTGGAACACCCACAGCGGTTGCGCCATGCTGTCGTCATTGCGTCCGCTATGAAGCTCACAGCGCAAAATATTGCATTCAATGAAACGGCGCGTCAGGCAATCGTTTCTGATCCAGAGTTCAAAGACGGCCGCTATCTCGAGCACGGTACCAATCCCAAGCGGGGCCTGGCTATCGCGCGCATGATTGGCCACATCACCTATTTGTCAGACGAGGCGATGGGGAATAAATTTGGCCGCGATTTACGTTCGGGCAGCTTCGCACCGGGCGAAGACAAAGCAATAGAATTTCAGGTGCAAAGCTACTTGCGCCACCAGGGCGATGTATTCTCGGATAACTTCGACGCCAACACTTATCTGCTGATGGCGCGCGCGCTGGACTACTTCGACCTGGCGCGCGAATACGGCGATGACCCAGTGCATGCCTTCAGTCATGCGTTATGCGACTTTATGCTAATATCTTTCACCAGCGACTGGCGTTTCGCCCCTGAGCGATCGCGCGAAATTTACAACGCTCTGATTGGTGCGCAAAAAGCTGTCAGCTACACCGAAGTCATCGCCAACGAAGGCCATGACGGATTTCTTCTGCCCATTCCACGCTACCTCGAAGTATTCGCTGCGTATATGCAGAGAGTAAAGAGGTCCAGTGTCCTGTAATGAATACATTAACATGAGTACGTCGGCCGATATTATTGAGCGTTGGATTAAACCGAACGCGAGCGTATTGGATCTGGGTTGTGGTGACGGCAGCTTGTTACGGTTGCTGATGCGAACAAAAAGCGTCAATGGCTACGGCTTGGAAATAGACTACGCCAACATCACCCAGGCCATTGCCAATGGGGTGAATGTGATTGAACAGAATATCGATGAGGGTTTGGATAATTTCGCCGATGCCAGTTTCGATACGGTCATCATGTCGCAGACACTGCAAGCGATTCACTACCCACACGTGGCCATGGAGGAAGTATTGCGCATTGGCAAGGAAGGGGTGATCACGTTCCCCAACTTCGCGCACTGGCGTTGCCGCTATTATTTGGGCACGCGTGGCAAGATGCCGGTGTCAAAGTTTATGCCCTACTCCTGGTACGATACGCCGAACATTCATTTTTGTACGGTTCGCGACTTTGAAGCGCTATGCGCCGAAAAGTCCATTCGCATTCTCGATCGTGCGTTCGTCAATATGAAAAACCAAAGTCCCTGGCGGGCAAAACGCTGGCCCAACCTGTTCGCCGTGAATGCAATTTTTCGGATCAGCAAATGAAAAGAGCACTGCTGGGCGGTTTCCTGTGGCTTGTGTTGACTAGCTTCGCACATGCCGAACAAATGCAATCGTTTGGGCCCTACGAAGTACATTACAGCGTGGTCAACACTCGCCACATTCCGGCGCAGGTTGCGAAAATTTACGACATTGTGCGTGCAGACAATCGCATGCTATTGAACATCGCCGTCAGAAAACGCGTTGGTGAGCAACAGACAACCGCACAGCTAGCCGAGCTTAAAGGCACACGCAACGATCTGATGCGACCCTACGCCTTAAAATTCACGGAAGTCAAAGAACAGGACGCCATTTACTACATCAGTGAATTTAAGGTCATTAACGAGGAGTTTTCCCGCTTTAGAATTGATATAAAGGTGAGCGCGGAGGAAAGCTTTACGCTGGGGTTCGAAAAAACGATGTACGTCGACTGATGAGCAATCAACGTGTAGTGCTCGCAAGTTCTAACGCAGGCAAGTTGCGCGAGCTGCAGAGTATGCTGGCAGGCAGCAACATAAACGTGTTGCCACAGAGTGAGTTGGGCATTCAGGATGCAGTTGAAGACGGTCTTAGCTTCGCAGAAAACGCGATGATCAAGGCACGCCACGCGAGCCGCGAGTCTGGTATGCCGGCCATTGCAGATGACTCCGGTTTGGTGGTTGCAGCCTTGCAAGGTGCGCCGGGTATTTACTCGGCGCGCTACGCCGGCGATGACGCCAACGATAGCGACAATAACGAAAAGTTGCTGAGTGCCATGCAAGGTTTGAGCGCTGATCAGCGTCGCGCCTGTTTTCACTGTGCGCTAGTTTTTATGCGTCATGCACAAGATCCAATACCCATTATCTGTGAGGGCAGCTGGTACGGTGCAGTATTGCCGGCCGTACAAGGCGACGGCGGCTTTGGCTATGATCCGCTATTTTTTGTAGCCAGCCACCACTGCTCTTCGGCCGAGTTGCCACGCGATGTTAAGAATAAAATCAGCCATCGCGGCCAGGCTCTGCGACGGTTAAAAGAGCTCCTCGTACTAGAAGATGATTGAGCTGCCGCCGCTCAGCGTTTATATCCATTTACCCTGGTGTGCAAAAAAATGTCCCTACTGCGACTTTAACTCGCACGCCGCGGCAGGCGCGCTACCCGAAGAGGAATACCTTGCAGCACTGAGGCGCGATCTGCACAATGAATTGCCGAGGGTGCAAGATCGTTCAATTAACTCCATTTTTGTTGGCGGCGGCACGCCCAGTCTGTTTTCGGTCACCGGCATTGCATCCGTGTTAGATCTATTGCAAACAGAGCTGGCTATCGATAGCGACGCAGAAATTACGCTAGAAGCCAATCCGGGCGCGGTCGAACGCGGCAAATTTGCCGGTTTCAAAGCCGCCGGCATCAACCGCATATCGCTAGGTGCACAAAGCTTTAACGATGACCACTTGCAAACGCTGGGGCGAATTCATGGCGCGGCGGAGGCCAGCGCTGCGATAGAGGCTGTAGTTGCAGCCGGATTCGAAAAATGGAACGTAGATTTGATGCACGGTTTGCCTCAGCAAAGTGCCGAGAGCGCTGTGGCCGACCTGCAACGCGCGATCGCCCACGGAGCCACGCATATTTCCTGGTATCAACTGACGATCGAACCCAATACTCAATTTTATTCAAAGCCGCCTACACTGCCTAGCGAATGCATCTTGACCGCCATGGACGAACAAGGACGGCAGTTGCTGCATGAAAACGGATTTGCGCAATACGAGGTGTCCGCCTGGAGTAAGCCGGGTGAGCAAAGCACGCACAATCTCAACTATTGGCAATTCGGCGACTATCTCGGCTTGGGCGCGGGCGCGCACGGAAAAGTCAGCGCTACCAAAGAAATTACGCGCTACTGGAAAGTACGGCAGCCGAACGCTTATATGCGAGGCGACGGTGCGATGCTGGCAGGCGAGCGCAAACTAAGCGTAGTAGAACTACCGTTCGAGTTTTTAATGAACGCACTGCGACTGAACGTTGGCTTTCACAAGACGCTTTTCAAACAACGCACAGGCCTGCCACTGCAGGCTATTAGGGCGCAACTGGAAGATCTAATCGAACGCGAATTGCTGACGTTAGCTGAAGGACATTTTCAAACCACCCCGCTGGGTCGTCGCTTTTTAGATGACATACTGCAGATTTTCATTGACTCTCAAAAATAAGATCCCACACCCCATGCCCTAAACGCTGGCCGCGTTGTTCAAACTTGGTGAGTGGCCTGCGCTCGGGTCGCGGTGCAAAGTTATCGGCGCCGGCGCTGTTACGCAATTGCGGATTAGCCTGCAACACCTGCATGGAATGTTCGGCATAGGGCTGCCAATCGGTTGCTATATGCAAAACACCCTTCGCTGTTAATTTGGAACTTGCCAATGCCACAAAATCCGGTTGGATGAGGCGGCGTTTATGGTGGCGTTTTTTATGCCAGGGGTCGGGGAAAAAAATTTGAACACAGGTTAGACTACCGTCAGGAATGCATTTTTGCAGTACATCGAGCGCATCGGCCTTGAAAATGCGAAGATTGATCAGTTTTGCGTGGTCGATCGCTGCCAGAAGTCTACCGACACCGGGCGGGTGCACTTCAACCCCAATAAAGTTGCTTTCAGGAGAGGTTCGCGCCATCTGCAACAGCGAGTCGCCCATGCCGAAACCAATTTCAAGCACTGTGTTCGCTTCGCGCTGAAAAACACCGGCATAGTCAAGCATGCCATTCTCAAGCTCCAAACCATAACGTGGCCAGTTAGCATTGAAGGCCTTGCGTTGACCATCGGTTATACGACCACCGCGTAGTACGAAACTGCGAATTGGGCGCCGCTGGGGAGTATTGGTCTCCTCGCTCATGCGTTGCTGTAAACCGCAGACACAAACGCCGCCCAACCCAACAATAAGGTCAACCCGCCTAGTGGTGTAATGGCGCCTAACCAACGCAGACCAGTCAGGCTTAGCAAATAAAGTGAGCCGGAAAACACAATGACTCCCATGAGAAAACAGGCAGCTGACCACTTCAGGCCAGCTGATTGTGGCCAGTGCAACATCAGGGCGGCAGTTAATAATAGTGCCAATGCGTGCGACATATGATATGTAACGCCGGTTTGAAACACGGCGAGCATATCGGTCGTGAGGCGGCTTTTTAGTCCGTGCGCGCCGAAAGCACCGAAAGCGACCGCAAGAAAACCCAACACGCCGCCTGCCAGCAGATAAAATTTTGCCATGGTTTGACTCCGAATGTATCGTCCCTACCGGCGTCCTGCCTATCGGGACATACCGTACATCCTGTACCACCGCCATGGATGGCGGCAATGTCGAAACCAAGAGTAGGCGCTTTAGGCGATGCCGTACACATTTCGACCATAAAAAAGCCCGCTAGTGCGGGCTTTTGTCCAACTAACGTGAGGAGTTTAAACGACCAGGCTTGCCTTTACCTTCTGCATGGCATTTTGCTCCAGCTGGCGTATGCGTTCGGCCGACACGCCATATTTTTCGGCCAGCTCGTGCAGGGTGGCCTTCGCCTCGCTCAACCAGCGTTGTTGGACGATATCGCGGCTGCGCCCATCGAGGTTTTCCAATGCGGCATATAGACCATTGTTGCTGTTTTCTTCCCAGCCAGCCTGCTCCAAACTCGTGGCTGGGTCGGCTTGCAGGTCTTCCAAATAATGCATGGGGGCAAATGCTCGCTCCTCATCCTCATCCGGTGCACCGTCGAAGGCAACGTCTTGTGATGTCAAGCGACCTTCCATTTGTTGCACGTCTTTAAGCTCTACGCCAAGGTCCTCGGCAACCGCCTTCGCCTCGTCATGCGTCAGCCACGCTAAGCGTTGCTTGCTGCTGCGCAGATTAAAGAACAATTTGCGTTGCGCCTTGGTGGTAGCAATTTTCACGATGCGCCAGTTGCGGATAACGAACTCGTGCATTTCCGCTTTAATCCAATGCACCGCGAATGACACCAGGCGTACGCCACGTTCCGGGTCGAAGCGCTTGACGGCTTTCATCAAGCCGACATTTCCTTCCTGAATAAGGTCGGCCTGCGATAGCCCGTAACCGGTGTAGGATTTCGCGATATGCACGACAAAACGCAGGTGAGCAATCACCAGCTCACGGGCCGCTTCGAGATCACCGTGATAATGCAAGGCCTCGGCGAGTTCGCGTTCGCGCTCCTGGCTCAGAATAGGCACCGCGCTGACGCTCTGGATATAACTCGACAGACTGGCACCCGGTACAAGCAAGTGTGTGGTCTGTAGGTCTTTGTTCATAAATCGCTCTCCAATATTTACTGTCTTGCGTATTCAAACGCAGTACTATTTTAGCACTCCAAACCTTAGAGTGCTAATACAGGTAAAGTTCCGTAAGTGACCGATTTTATTAGTAATATCAATCGAAGCAACGGCTGAGCAGGATTTGTACAGCGGTTTAACGCGGCTCAATTGCCCCTAGGTGTCTGGCCACCGCCAGCCACGCACCTAACACGCCCAAGACACAGGCGGACAGCCACATCAACAGCGTATCGCGCACACCAAGTCCGTTGAATTCCGCCTCATTGGCGTATAACGAAGCCAGCTCGCTCAACGGCGCTTGCAACCAGTAATATGCCGCCGTCAACACCAGCGACGCGCACAGAGCCCCGCCGAAACCGTACCAAAGCCCGTAATACAAAAACGGGCGGCGCACGAAAGCGTTGGTGCCACCCACCAGTTTTACGACGACTATCTCAGCACGCCGACTCTCAATGGTCAAACGTATCGTATTGCCAATCACCAACACCACACCGAGCGCCAGCAAAGCCGCCGTCACCCAGGCGAAACGACGCCCCAATTCCATCATCTGGTAGAGGCGTTGCAGCCATGCCAGGTCTAGCTGGGCCGACTCCACGGCTTCCAACTGATCGAGCTCGTCTAGCAATTTGGTGCTAAGTTTGGGCAAATCGGGCACATCCGCGAGCACCACCGTGATCACCGCCGGTAAAGGGTTACTATCTAGGCTATCAATAATTTCGGCAAAGCCTGATTGCTCCCTAAATTCTGCCAGCGTTTGCTCGCGGGCGACATAGTCGGCCGTCGCCACTGTCACCCGATTACCAACTTCGGCCGCCAGCTTCTGGCCGTCTTCCGCACTGACCGCATCACGCAAATACAAAGTAATCTGCGCAGCGCCCTGCCAACCTGCTGTCAAGATTTCGACATTTTTTAACACCACATACAAGCCGGATGGCAAAGCAAGCGCGATACCGATGACCAGGCACGTGGTAAAAGTGGACCACGGAGTTTTCACCAGCCGGCGAGCACTTTCCTTGGCTGTTTCGCGGTGATGCAAAACCCAGGATTTTAGCCGTGTGGTCCAGCGCGCCTCCAACAGGCTGGCACCTGCCGCTCGCGGGCGCTCATCACGTTTTGACATACGCTACGCCTTAACCACTCGTATTGATAGCGGAAGATATGAGCCTACCATCTCGGAGAGTTATGGTCCGATGCTGCAAACGCGCGATAAGCGAAAGATCGTGCGAGGCAATCAATACAGTGACACCAACCTGGTTGAACTGCTCAAACAAACTCATCACATCTGCCGACAGGCCCGGATCAAGGTTACCGGTGGGCTCGTCGGCCAGTAGCAAGCTGGGCTTATTCACCACCGCCCGGGCGATGCCAACTCGCTGTTGTTCACCGCCAGACAAAGTCATGGGGTTTTGTTTTTCATAGCTCTCCAAACCCACCTTGGCCAATGCGGCGCGCACACGACGACCTACTTCGCGTGCTCGATAGCCAGCGATATGCAACGGTAGCGCGACATTGTCGAACACGCTGCGATCAAACAAGAGCTGATGATTTTGAAATACCACGCCAATTTCGCGACGTAAATACGGCACCTGGCGTTTCGACATTTTGTTCAGGTTCTGCCCGGCAATGCGCACCTCGCCCTGCGTGGCGCGTTCCATCAGCATAATCAGCTTGAGTAATGTGCTTTTCCCGGCACCTGAGCGGCCAGTGAGGAATACCATCTCATTGCGCTCAATACGAAATGATAGATCGAGCAATGCTTCGTAGCCATTATCGTAGCGTTTGCTGACGCGATCGAATTCAATCACGGCTTACTGATTTGAAAACAGAGCGGTGACAAATTCTTGCGCGTCAAAAACACGTAAGTCGTCGGCTTGCTCGCCAATGCCAATAAAGCGGATCGGCAGCTGCAGGTTTTTCGCAATAGCGAATATGATGCCGCCTTTCGCGGTGCCGTCGAGCTTGGTGAGCGTGATACCGCTGACACCGACCGCGGCCTGAAAATGTTGCGCCTGACTCAAGGCGTTTTGCCCCGTGCCCGCATCCAGCACCAACATGACTTCGTGCGGCGCTTGTGGGTCGAGTTTGCCCATGACGCGCACCACTTTTTTCAGCTCATCCATCAGGTTGTCTTTGTTGTGCAAACGTCCGGCCGTGTCGGCAATCAGGACGTCAATGTCGCGCGCCTGGGCCGCTCGCAATGCGTCAAAAATTACTGAGGCGCTATCGGCGCCGGTATGCTGGGCTATTACCGGTACCGAATTGCGCTCACCCCAGACCTGCAATTGCTCGACGGCGGCAGCGCGAAAAGTATCACCCGCAGCCAACATCACCGATTGGCCTTCCGCTTGAAAGCGTTGCGCCAGTTTGCCAATAGTCGTGGTTTTACCAGCGCCGTTGACTCCCACCATTAAAATAACAAACGGTCTTTTCTGCGTATCAATCGTCAATGGCTGCGCGTGCGGCTCGAGCAAGACCTGTAATTCGGCTTGCAAGGCATCCTGCAGCGCCGCGGCGTCGTTGAGTTCCTTGCGTTTCACTCGCTTGGTGAGGTTGGCGATGATCTCTCCGGTAGCGTCCATGCCCACATCGGCCATAATCAATAGGCTTTCCAGTTCTTCCAGCAATTCATCATCAATCTCCTTCTTGCCCAGAAATAGCTGGCCCATGCCATCGCTAAAGCTACTGCCGGTGCGACGCAGTCCTTTCTTTAAGCGGCCAAACAGCCCGTCTTTTGTTTTTGTTTGTTCCGCTATCGGCGGCACGATTTGGGGGGCCGCTGGTTGTGGCGATTTTTCGGGTTCGGGTTCCAGTTTTGCGATGGGTTCTGGTGCCGGTTCGGATTCTGGCTTCGCTATCTCCTCTGGCCCCGGCCCTTGCGCTAGCGGGGTTTCGCTTGCTGGCTCGGGCGCAGCAACGTCGGCCTCGGCGTTATTTGCGGCATCAGCCTCAACTTCAGCCGCTGGGGTTTTCTGTTTTTTACGGAACCATTTCATTCAACAACAACCATTACTACTAATGTGTACTCCATCAATATCACCTTGTCGGAGTACTAACCTATAATCCCTGCATGGCGAAATCAAAACCACACAAGCAGGATATCGGAAAGCTGCGTATTATCGGTGGTGAGTGGCGCGGTCGCAAACTTGAATTTGCTAACCTGCCTGGCCTGCGTCCGACGCCGGATCGCATCCGGGAAACTTTGTTCAACTGGCTAGCACCGCGCATCAACGGGGCGCGTTGCCTGGACTTGTATTGCGGTAGCGGCGCCCTCGGTTTTGAATGCCTGTCACGCGGCGCAGCCGAGGTGACTATGGTCGATGCGGCTTCCGCAGTGCAACAAAGTATCTCGCGAAACAATGTGTTGCTGGCGTGCGACAACGCTAAGTTTGTTCGCGCGGATGTGCTCGATTGGTTAAATCAAACAAAATTCAATACATCTTACGATATTGTGTTTGTTGACCCGCCGTATGAGCTGCCGCTGCTAGAGCCGACGCTCGCTGCCCTGCGACACAGCGATGCAATTAGCCAAGTCAGCTGGATCTACACTGAGGCACCAAGAAAATTTGCTGTGCCAGCGCCACCTGAATGGGATTTGCACCGTGACAAGCAAGCTGGCAATAATCGCTACTGTTTGTTTAGCGTACAGAAACACGCTATCACTGCTCGAGTGTCCCGCGGCGACTAAAGCGCATGTACAGAAACTCACATTTCGTGCTATCCAAGCCGCAGTTTGCAGGTAATGAGGCCACCTTTTCAAGAACTGCAATGCCGGAGAGTGCGAAATGTGAGCTTTCCTGCGGGCGAATCGCTGTCTATGCGCTTTAGTCGCCACAGGACACTAGCGCCGCTATAATGCGCAAACTTTCATCAGGACGAGCAGCGAATGAAAACTGTTGTGTATGCTGGAACCTTTGACCCCGTCACGAATGGCCACATCGATTTGGTCGAACGTGCGGCCAAACTGTTCGACAAGGTCATTATCGCAGTAGCTAGAAGCGAAAAGAAATCACCTATGTTTTCGCTGGACGAGCGTGTTGGCCTTTGCCAGGCGGCGCTAGCAGGTGTGGAGGGTATTGAGGTATGCGGTTTTGCGGTGCTGCTTGCAGATTTCGCACAGCAGCGTAATGCGACGATATTACGCGGGCTACGAGCTGTTTCTGACTTTGAATACGAATTCCAACTCGCCAATATGAACCGCGCGATCTATCCCGATGTAGAAACTGTGTTTCTCACGCCGGCCGATCATCTGTCTTATATTTCATCATCTTTGGTGAAAGAAATTGCCTCGCTGGGGGGCGATGTCAGCAAATTCGTGCCAAAAGTGGTTAATGAAACGCTATTGCGACGTTTTGCCAAATAATCGGCAAGGACGATTAGTAGTAGTACTGCTTAGGTATTGAAAGAATAGCGGTGGCGTCATTACGCCACCGCCAATAATGACAAGCCGAGCTTATTTGATTTCTTGTTTATAACCCGAGCGAACACAACCCAGACAGCGCACAAATGTGGCTTGGGCTGGTTTAACAACTAGCGAATCGCCTGCTTGTTTGGCGTTGCCACCACCCAAGGTAAACGGCAGGCTAACGAGATAAACCGCTGCCCCTGCGACTGTTGTCACCAGCAGCAACGGGCGCGCCACGACCAGATCGGCCGCCATCGCAAATGCCGACGGGTCTTCGTCGATAGCCTGGCCAAAACTGACACCAGGCAGCAGCAAGGTGATGCTTAACAATAATGTTGCCAGACGGGTGGCTTTTGAAGGGTGCCGTGATGAAGGCTTCATAGTGATCTCCAATTGATTGCTCGTGTTCGCTGATCAGTCATCAAACGCAAATAAATTTCCTAAGTATGACAAGCATAGCCCTACTTTCCTATATTTGCTCAATTGGAAGCGGTTATGTCTGGCATTTTGCGCAAAAAACGGTGGCACGTTGACCAAGGCGAATACTCTTCAACGGCGTGGAACACTGTAGACAAGGTTCACCGCCGCGGCCATAAACTTGCAAAGCAACTCGAAAATAGCCCGCTTGGCCGTCGCCACCAACGAAATCACGCAGCGTGGTGCCGCCTTCGGCGATGGCTTCATGCAATACCGCCTTGATTTCGTGCACTAATCGCTCGTAGCGTGGTAAGGCAATGCGGCCAGCTGCACGCGTTGGTCGCAAGCCGGCGCGATACAACGCCTCATTAGCGTAAATGTTACCCACGCCAACCACCACGGCGCTATTCATAATAAAGCTCTTTACGGCGACGATTTTTTTACGCGACCGTGTATACAAATGCTGCGGACTGAATGCGTCTTCCAATGGCTCCGGCCCCAAGTTTCGTAATAACGGATGTTGCGCGGGCGACGGCGTATGCCAATGCACCGATCCAAAACGACGTGGGTCACAATAGCGTAGGGTTTTTCCATTCTCAAAGACGAAGTCGATATGGTCGTGTTTGCCCACCGTTTGCCCTTGATCAACAATCCGTAAGCTACCGGACATTCCCAAGTGTAACAATAACCAACCGTTGTCAAATTCCAGCAATAAATATTTTGCGCGGCGCTGTACGCTATGCAGCATTTGTCCACTCAGCGTCGCATTAAGTCTGGCGGGAACCGGCCAGCGCAGGCGACGCTCACGCACCGCCACGTCACGGATGAGTTGCCGCTCGATATGCGGCGCAATACCGCGGCGCGTGGTTTCTACTTCAGGTAATTCGGGCATAAATGGTTGGATAGCGTCAAAGGGGCGTGCATAGTAATACTAATGCAGGTCACATAGAATAAATCACCATTGGCGTGACTTTGGCTTATGAAATTACTCGGTGTCGACACCGGCGGAACCTTTACCGATTTTGCGTTGTACGCCGATGGGCAGTTGCGTATTCACAAGGTATTGTCCACGCCCGCTGCACCCGAGCAAGCCATCTTGCAGGGTATCGATGAGCTAGGCCTAAGCGAAATGATGAGTGGCAGTGGCCTGCTTATCATTCATGGTAGTACCGTGGCCACCAACGCGGCACTGGAACGCAAAGGAGTGCGCACTGCGTTTGTTACCAATAAAGGCTTTCGTGATCTACTCAGCATTGGCCGCCAAACCCGCAAAAATTTGTACGATTTAGCTCCGCCGACGGAGCAAGTGCCGGTTGAACAGGACCTATGCCTGGAAATTGATTGTCGCATGGATGCGAACGGCAAGATCATTACGCCACTCACGGAAGATGATCTTCAACGGCTGCGGGGCCAGCTACTCGCGCTGCAACCGAAAGCAGTGGCAATTAATCTACTATTCTCTTTTCTCGACGATCAACATGAACGCGCCATCGATGCTGTCATTCCCAAAGCAATTTTCAGCTGTCGCTCTTCCGAGATACTGCCGGAATACAGGGAATACGAACGCGGTATGGTCACCTGGCTCAACGCCTGGTTAGGGCCAATAGTACAGAGCTATTTAAATCGGCTGGCGAAAGCGCTGCCCGATACCCAAATCACCATGATGCAGTCATCAGGCGGCACGATTGCCGTGCAACAGGCGGCCAACCGGGCTGTGAATTTATTGCTTTCTGGTCCCGCCGGCGGCCTGCGCGGCGCCTTGTGGAGTGGTAAACGCAGCCGTCTCAAGCGCCTACTGAGTTTCGATATGGGCGGCACATCGACGGATGTGGCTTTGCTCGATGGTGATGTCGAACTCACGATCGAAGGTAGGCTGGGTGATTGGCCAGTAGCCGTACCAATGGTGGATATGCACACCATTGGCGCCGGTGGCGGCTCAATCGCCCAACTCGATGCCGGTGGCGCGCTGCACGTGGGACCGCAATCAGCAGGTGCACAACCCGGTCCGGCCGCCTACGGATGCGGTGGAGCGCAGCCGACCGTGACCGACGCCCACGTGGTACTCGGCCAGCTACCTTGCAGCTTGCCACTAGCTGGCGGTATGCAACTTGACCATGATGCGGCAGTACACGCCATTGAGCCGTTGGCCAAATCGTTGCAACTCAGTGTGGAACAAGCGGCCGCAGGTATTATTCGCATTGCCAACGAACATATGACCCGCGCACTGCGGCTGATCTCGGTCGAGCGTGGTTACAACCCCGCAGATTTTACCTTGTGTAGCTTCGGTGGCGCCGGTGGCTTGCACGCTTGCAGTCTGGCCGACAACTTGACGATGCGCAGCGCATTGGTGCCACTCAACGGCGGCGTTTTATCGGCTCTGGGTATGCTGGTCGCGCCGCGCGAACGACAATTATCACTCAGCAAGCCTGGACTGCTGGTCAATCTGGATTATGCCGCAATTGCACATTCTTTCGATGAATTGGAAACTGCCGGCCGCCGGCAATTACAGGAAGAAGGCTGCGAGGAAGCTGCGATCCAAACCCAACGCACATTGGATTGTCGCTACCAGGGCCAGTCATACACCTTAAATGTGGGTTTTGCAGCACTGCAAAAAGTAACCAGCGATTTTCATCAAGCACACGAGCAACGTTTTGGACACCGTCTGGACTTGCCGGCAGAGCTGGTCACACTGCGCGCCAGCTTGCGGGTCGCGGCGTCTACGATTGATGTACCCGATCAAAAATACCAGCCGTCGCAGCAGGACGATGAATCGTACTTGCCGCTGCTAGAACGAAACGTGCCGGTTATCGCCCGTAATCAGCTGACGCTTAACCAATCTCGAACCGGCCCCCTTATTGTGTTTGATCAGACGGCTACAACCTTGGTAGCGCCTGGCTGGACGGTGGCGCGTGATCACTGCGGTAATTTGCTATTACAGCGGTGCTGATAGTATCTAATAGAACCCCGTTCACAGGATATCGACGCAGCGTGCGCCCTGGAAGGCGCCGCTCCTGCGCTTCCTGCGCCTGCGGCATACATTACGTCCCTGGAAATAAAAACCCGGCGAGTTGCCGGGTTTTTTTTTTGGTGCGAGCATTATTTTATCTTGGCTTCCTTATACATAACATGCTTGCGTACTACGGGATCGTATTTTTTGACCTCCATTTTATCGGGCATGGTCCGTTTGTTTTTGTCGGTGGTATAAAAGTGGCCAGTGCCTGCCGATGAAACCAGGCGTATCTTCTCGCGCATAGTATTCTCCTAGATCTTGTCGCCGCGACCGCGCATATCGGCCAACACTTGTTGAATTCCCAGTTTGTCGATAATTCGCAAACCCTTGTTCGACACCCGCAGCTTCACAAACCGTTTTTCGGACTCGATCCAAAAGCGATGCGTATGCAAATTCGGTAAAAAACGTCGTCTGGTGCGATTCTTCGCATGCGACACGTTGTTGCCTGACATCGGCCTTTTACCCGTTACCTGACATATTCTCGACATGGTCTACTCCTACCCACGAAACCGTCCTAAAGACGGCAAAAAAGAGCGCCGCTTTATACCAAAAACGGCGCTGATTAGCAATGATCCGCCGCTATTTTCGCACTTCTGCCCCAGAAAACACAGCATCCGTCAATCGGGCCAATTGTCGATATTTCGATCAAATCGCCCAATTAAAGGCCAATGTGATCTATGCTTAACTAACGTGTGATACAGATCACGCTTTTACTTCTCTGGCTCGGAGCCTGACGACTATGATATCACCCGATAGCAGCTCATATTATTTAGCAAAAGCGCAAGTATGTGCTTTTGCTCGAGGTGGCGTGTGCCTTTCCAACCAATGCGCCAGTGCTAACGACAAACTCGACTGGAGCTGTAAGCACGACCATCAGTGGCAAGAACAGCTGGGCAAGGTGTTGCGCGGCAGCTGGTGCCCGGTGTGCCAGAATCATCGCGGCGCCAATTCTCCAATTGAAAACATAGGCCTTTAAAATTCAGCGGGGTGTTAGGCAGTTAATCGCTTGCTTTCATTGCTACTCACAACCACCCTCTTTCAGCAAACGAAACAGTGTCGCCACTGGCGACAATCAGGTGATCAAGCACTCTCACGTCAATCAAACCCAGCGCCTGCTTTAAGCGCTCAGTAATCCGATGGTCAGCCTGACTTGGTTCGGCAACACCTGAAGGATGATTGTGGGCGAATATGACGGCTGCCGCATTGTGATACAACACCCGCTTAAGCACTTCTCGTGGGTAAACACTGGCGCCATCCAGCGTACCTGCAAATAATTCTTCATACGCCAGCAGCTGATTTTGCGCATCGACGAACAAACAGGCAAACACTTCTTGCTGCAGGCCGATTAGCTGCAACGCCAGAAAATCACGGGTAGCCTTGGGTGAGCTTAGTACGGTATCGCGCTGCAAGTTGTCGAGCAGATAGCGACGGGAAATTTCCAGCACCGCCTGCAACTGCACATATTTCGCCACCCCCAAACCCTTCATTTGGCAGAACTGGCGCTGGTCGGCAGCCATCAAGGCGCGTAAACCGCCAGAACTTTGCAGAAGATCGCGCGCCAAATCAACCGCGGTTTTACCGGGCAGTCCGGTGCGCAAAAAAATGGCGAGTAGTTCGGCGTCCGACAGTGTGCCAGCGCCTTTGCTAAGTAGTTTTTCACGCGGCCGCTCGGCCAGCGGCCAATCACTGATGGCCATATAGCACCTCCCTGTACTATTTTGATCGTTATTCAACCGGGATTTTCCATCGGCTGCTGCAGGCTACGAAATAGCGCCTGAGGATGGTATCTTACCACGCTTTAGCCGGCGACTTGCCATGCACCAATTGACTAATCGCAACATCATACTCGGTATCACCGGCGGCATCGCCGCCTATAAGGCCGCGGAGTTGGTGCGCCGCTTACACGACTACCATGCCAATGTGCGAGTGGTGATGACCGCCGCAGCCACCGAATTTATCACGCCCTTGACGTTGCAGGCATTGTCGGGCGAGGCGGTGCATCTCGATCTGTTAGATACCGAGGCAGAAGCAGCAATGGGCCATATCGAATTGGCGCGTTGGGCTGATTTGGTCTTGATCGCACCGGCCAGCGCCGACTTTATGGCGAAACTCTCAACCGGCCAAGCAGATGACTTGCTTAGCACTCTGTGCCTGGCCACGGTCGCGCCCATTACCGTGGCGCCAGCCATGAATCAGGCAATGTGGCACAGCGCAGCGACACAGGCCAACCGTCGAACGCTGGAAGCCAACGGCATTCACTTACTCGGTCCTGGCGAGGGCGACCAGGCCTGCGGCGACGTCGGCCCGGGACGCATGTTGGAACCCGATGACATCGCCCAAATGGCAGCTAAGCTGTTCGACAGTCGCCAGCTCGACGGCGTGCGTGTTGTCATAACCGCCGGCCCGACGATAGAAGCGGTCGATCCTGTACGTTTTTTATCTAACCATAGTTCAGGCAAGATGGGCTTCGCGTTAGCGCAAGCCGCGATGGAAGCCGGTGCTATAACTACCATTATTGCCGGGCCGTGTGCGCAGCAAAGTGCTGACGCCGTGCGCCGCGTCGACGTGGTCAGCGCGGCGGATATGCTGGCAGCCACACTAGCTGCAGCACCGAAGTGCGACATTTTCATCGGTACCGCAGCCGTGGCGGACTATACCCCAGTGACTGTTGCCGACAACAAAATTAAAAAGCAAAAGGCGGAAATGACGCTGACGCTGCGTCGCACGGAAGATATTCTAGCCACCGTCAGCGCTCTTGAGTCGCGGCCTTTCTGCGTCGGCTTTGCCGCCGAAACCAATGATGTAGTCGACTACGCTAGGCAGAAATTACAGAAAAAAAACCTGGACATGATTGTTGCGAACGACGTTTCACAAGCCGGCATAGGCTTTCAAAGCGACGAAAATGCCGTCACGGTGTTAACTACGAGCAATAGCGTAGCAATTAAACAAACGACTAAGCTAAATTTGGCTAAACTGTTAATAGACATAATAAGTGAACACTACTTTGATCAACGCGAGCCATAGCCCTATTTCCATAATGGATGCTTAATAAATGGCCGCCACACGCTGATCGGATCTGCTATATGGGGATATTCAAAAAACGCGCACGCGCAGAAGAACAAGAAGAAGTCGTCGCGGATTTCACGGAGCAATGGCGTGCGCGCCCGAATTACATCCCACCATTTGTCATTTTGATGATGGGCCTGGCGTGCATCTCCTTTTTTGAATTCCTGGTTTTGCCGCAACAGGAGGCCAAGAATGCGCAACAACAAAGCCAACGCCTGGCCGAACAACAAGTTGCATTGATAAGCCTGACAATTGAACAATTGCACGCCCGACTCGAAGCCTACGCCCGCAGCCCGGCTGTTCAGCAAGCCGTGGTGCAGCCCGAAGCACAGACATTGCAATCGCTGAATGTGGACCTGACAGAAAAATTCCCAGAAGCTGAGGAAGTGCAGGTTATACCGCTAGATCAGCTTGGGATTACCGGCCTGAGGCGTTTTAATATAAAACTGCGTAACAATATTGAAGCGGACCTGATTACCAAGCTTGAAGACGGAGAGCCCGTAGAGCTGGAAGCCTATAAATTCGATGACGGCTACCATTTGAGCCTGCTAGAGGATATACCGGGAGCCAAACAGGATACGGTTCGTGGCGCCATATTGCTGCGCTTGCCAGTGGATTTTCTACAAACCGTGCTGGGTAATCTCAGCGCTGACAGCGGCCGTACGCAGCTGGTACAAACATTTCAATCGCGCGAGCTGCTGTTGGCGCAAAGTGGCAGGCCCTACAAAGACAGCGCGCCGGTAGTCGATGCACGTCTGGAAGACAGCAACTGGCTAGTGCGCTTCGCCCCAGGTAAAGAAGTGATTTCCAGCGCTGCAATCCCGCGCATGCCCGTTTGGATGACACTGGCCGTTCCATTTTTAATCGGTACATTGTGGTTGCTATACAATCTTCGCAAGGCCGCCAATAAAAGTGTCGATCAATTACGCCGACTCACCGAGTATGTACAAAGTCTGGTTGACGGCAACCGCCCCAAACCCCCCGAGTTTGACGATGATCGCGTCAACCACCTGACTGTTATGGTCGGCCAGATCAAACCGCCGGCTTCCCGAAAAGTCTTGCACTCAGACGCCGACGAAAAAGACAGCGGCAACGACGACGCGAAGCAAGATGCATTGGACATTGCCGATGCCGAAGTGGAACTGAGCGACGTCAACATGCCAGAAGCCATCTTCCGTGCCTATGATATTCGCGGCATTGCAGAGCGCGACCTTGGCAATGATGTGGTATATGCCATCGGTATGGCAATCGGTAGCGAAGCAGCCGCGCGCGGCCATCAATCCATAGTGATTGCAGCCGACGGTCGCCATTCCAGCCCACGCATCAAAGAGCGTTTAACGCAAGCGCTGATGCGCAGTGGTCAGAACGTTATTGATATCGGGCAGGCGCCAACACCGCTAATGTATTTTGCAACCCATCATCTGGAGACTCACGCGGGCGTTATCGTCACTGGTAGCCACAATGCGGCCGATTACAATGGCTTCAAGTTGGTACTCGAAGGTCGGCCTCTGTCGAGCGAACATATTCAGCGCATTCGCGAGCGCACGGCACACAACGACTATCAACGCGGTGAAGGCAGCTATCGTGAAGGGACTGTCACGGCGCCATATGTCGAAATCATCCGTGACGATATTGCTGTGGCGCAATCGCTAAAAGTTGTGGTCGATGCCGGCAATGGCGTGGCGGGTGAGATTGCACCGCTACTACTCGAAGCATTGGGTTGCGAGGTGGTGCCGCTGTTTTGCGATGTCGACGGCAACTTCCCCAATCACGAACCCGACCCCAGCCGTGCTGAAAACATGCAAGATCTGGCCTCTGCCGTTACCAACTATAACGCCGACCTCGGTGTTGCTTTCGATGGCGACGGCGATCGCATCGGGGTTGTGACCAGCGACGGCACGTTTGTCGAGCCGGACCGCCTGTTGATGCTGTTTGCACAAGATATTGTGTCACGCAATCCTGGCGCTGATATTATTTACGACGTCAAATGTACGCGCCATCTCAATGCGGTGATCAGCAAATTTGGTGGTCGACCGATCATGTGGAAATCGGGCCACTCTTTAATAAAGGAAAAAATGCTGGAAACTGGTGCGCTACTGGGCGGAGAATACACAGGCCACATTTGCTTCAAAGAGCGCTGGTTTGGCTTCGACGACGGCATATACAGCGCCGCGCGATTGATCGAAATAATTACCACCTCGGGTTTGACTCTTGAAGAACTGCTGGAAGAATTCCCAAGCAGCGTTGCCACCCCGGAAATCATTCTGGAAACTGGTGACAGCCAGAAGTTTGCGCTGGTCGAAGCGTTGATCGACAACGCGAAGTTTGGTTCCGGCAAAATAACAACCCTGGATGGCATTCGCGTCGACTACCCGGATGGTTGGGGTCTGGTGCGCCCCTCAAACACTGTACCCGCCCTCACCTTGCGCTTCGAAGCCGACTCTGATGAAGCGCTGGAACGCATTCAGAGCGTATTTCGGGAGCAATTAGGCATCATGAATCCGCAACTGGCGAGCGCCTTCTAAGCTTCGATCGATCCACCGAAGACGAATTAAAAGCCTGCCGACCATCTTTTACCGTTAAAATTCACGCTCATTCTTTTAGAAAGGGTTTTGAGCCATGTCGCTTACGCCAGATTCGGCGCTGAATATTGCCACGGTGCTCACCGAGGCCTTGCCGTATATTCAGAAATTCACCGGAAAAACATTAGTGGTGAAATACGGCGGCAATGCCATGACCGACGCCGCGCTGCAAGCCAGCTTTGCACGCGATGTTGTGTTAATGAAATTGGTCGGCATGAACCCGATTGTTGTGCACGGCGGCGGACCACAAATCGGTGCACTGCTGGAGCGATTGAACATTAAATCGCATTTTGTCGACGGCATGCGCGTCACCGATAGCGAAACCATGGACGTGGTCGAAATGGTGCTGGGCGCGTCCATCAACAAAAGCATCGTTAACAGCATTCAGCAACACGGCGGCAAGGCCGTCGGTCTAACCGGCAAAGACGGCAAACTCATTGAAGCACAGAAACTGGAAGTGACGCGCGTTACTCCTGACATGCAACGCCCCGAGATTATCGACATCGGCCACGTCGGCAAGGTAACGGCTATCAATACTGAAGTACTTGAGGTTATGCTGAACAGTCACTTTATTCCGGTTATCGCCCCCATTGGTGTAGGTGAAAACGGTGAGTCTTACAATATCAACGCCGACCTGGTGGCAGGCAGGATTGCCGAAGTGCTACAGGCCGAGAAGCTTATATTACTGAGCAACGTGCCCGGTTTGCTCGACAAAGAGAGTAACACCCTAACCGGACTCAACTCAGCCGCGGTAGCAAAACTGATTGTCGACGGCACGGTGCATGGCGGCATGTTGCCGAAAATTAACTGCGCCCTGGAAGCCGTAAAACACGGCGTAAACGCAGCGCATATTATTGACGGGCGCGTGCCGCACGCCGTGTTGCTGGAAATATTCACCGATCAGGGTGTGGGAACTTTAATCACGCAATAAAAACAGATATCTTCCTATCGTGTATTGTTTCCCGGTGACAATATCGATAGCATCAATATCGACAACATGACTCGGTAAAACGAATAAAACATGATAAATAGCACGCGTAAACATTCTCGCCGGCAGCAGATTTTGCAGGCCCTCGCACAGATGCTAGAAGAAAGTCCCGGCGAGCGCATTACAACGGCTGGTCTTGCCAAGCATGTGGGTGTATCGGAGGCCGCGCTTTATCGACACTTTCCCAGCAAAGCAAAAATGTTTGAAGGTTTAATCACTTTTATAGAAGACACTATTTTTAGCCGCATACACCGAGTGTTAGCTGAAGAACCGATCGCAGCAAGGCGCTGCGAGGCAACGATTGTACTGCTGTTGCAATTCGCCGAACGCAATCCCGGTATAACCAGGCTGCTCACCGGCGACGCGTTGTTGGGTGAAACCAGCGTGTTACGCCGTCGTGTGGCGCAGTTTTATGAACGCGTCGACACCCAGCTAAAACAAATTCTGCGCGAGGCTGAGTTGCGCGAAGGATTGGAACCGGTCGTACCGGTGGCAATCTCGGCTAACCTGATGCTATCTGTCGTAGAAGGACGCATCGCGCAATTTGTGCGCAGTGAGTTCAAGAAAAGTCCCACCGAATATTGGTCTAGTCAGTGGTCGCTGTTAAGTGCGCAGATATTCTCGTCGGAAGAGATCCCGTCAGCGCAAATGGCCTAACAGTGGGCCAATCAGGACTTCGGCTTACCATAGCGCCGTTCTTGTAAAAATTTGAAACGCTTGATATCCAGTTCAAATTGAGATACGACTAATTGCTTTTCTGCCTTGCGTTGCTTGATGCTGGCGCGCGTGTCGTCAACCTCAAGCTGCATGGTCGCTATATTTTCTGTGACGTTCGTCGGCACGGTGCGCCCTAGCCGCTCCAAATTTGCAGCGCGTTCCCGCTGTTTTTCTATTTGCGACTTCAGAGTGCGTAGGTTACCGCGCAGAATGGACAGACGCACATCGATTTCATCCAATACACGGTTTTGCGATGCGACAATATCCTCAACGCTGCTGTAACGCGAAACCAGCAGTTCATCTTGTTTGCGGATGCGTTCCTGTTCTTCCCATTCTTTCCTTGCGGCAGCACGTGATTCAAGATCCGCCGCCGTTGGCGCAGGTTCGATGACTTTAATAACCAAGCCGTGCTCATTCACGATGCTATATCCATTGGGAACAAACTGCGGTGGAATGGTATGGCCTATCACCTGCACGCCCTGCTCATTTTTATAACGGAAAAATTCTTCAGCCTGAGCAAAGCCGGCGGCCGCCACAGCTAATATAGCAAAGATGAGCCTGCCGGCACTGCAGCTGTCAATGAGCATAGCGCACCAACGACCGGCAGGCTGAGCAAAAGGTATTGTTCTGTTCATAT
The DNA here is from genome assembly GCA_051008535.1 of Pseudomonadales bacterium. Lineage (GTDB taxonomy): Bacteria > Pseudomonadota > Gammaproteobacteria > Pseudomonadales > JAUIET01 > JBBKXJ01. Next base: position 46,705 of record JBPCXM010000557.1, read on the forward strand.
AGTGTAATTGTAGACAAAACTACTGAACTTGACCTGAACAAAAGTAAAGCAATACGCTTGCGTGAAAATACTACTCTTTTACTTGAGTCGGCTTTAAACGCCATAGCGATCCCTGTAGGCGGCTATTTTGCTCATTTGTTCGCCATATTCGGCGTTCGTACTGAGGTATTGCAGTAAATCATCGAGCGTAATAATACCGATCACCGGCGCGTCGAAATCACGCTCAATTTCCTGAATTGCTGAGAACCCGTCCTGACCACGTTCTTGCCTGTCCAGGCCGACCACGACCCCGGCCAACTCAGCGCCGCTAGCCTGAATGAGTTGAATCACCTCACGCACGGCTGTGCCGGCCGTCATCACATCATCAACGATAAGTACCCTCCCGGCCAACGGCGCTCCTACCAACTGCCCGCCCTCACCGTGTGTTTTTGTTTCTTTGCGATTGTAAGCAAACGCCATGTCTTTACCGTATAATCGGTTGTACGCTAGCGCGGTGGATACCACCAGAGGAATGCCTTTGTAAGCCGGGCCAAACAACATATCGAATTCGTTAGCCGAAGAGCGGATTGCGGCAGCGTACGCGCAACCTACCTGGGCCAATGCAGAACCCGAACTGATCATACCCGCATTAAAAAAATATGGGCTAACGCGACCGGATTTCAATTTGAATTCACCGAAACTCAAGACACGCTCGCGCAGCGCCAGATCGATAAAGTCTTTTTTATAGGTTTGCATGCGTTATTCCAACTGGCGAGGCTCTGAACAAGTCTAGCCAATGAACCGTAAGGAAGTTAATTACGTTTACCGATTAACAAAACAAAGCAATGCAATTATGATACACCTTCACCTAGCTAGGGGCGACCATGAGAATTATCAACTTTTGCGCGGAAGGCATTAGGCAAGCAGCCGAAAAAGGTTTTTTCGACTGGGCTTGCGATCAAGATGCCGATTTTATCTGCGTACAAGACTTGAGAGAGCAGGAATACGATCTCAAGGACGATATGTTCTTCCCGGCCGGTTATAACGCCTATTTCTTTGACGCGGTAGAAAAACAGAGCAACGGGGTGGCGATATATTGCCGTGAACTACCGAAAGCAATAATCACAGGGCTCGGTTTTGCCGAATTCGATATGCAAGGGCTCTATCTCCAAGCCGATTTTGAGCGGGTCAGCGTTGCATCTTTCCTGGCGCCGCCAGCCGCCATAGGCGACGACGATGCGCAAGCAAAGAAGATGGCGTTCTACGAGCAATTTCTTGCGCATCTCAACAAAGTGCG
>JBPCXM010000558.1:0-2967 GCA_051008535.1 Pseudomonadales bacterium
GGGAATAAAAAAACAGTCAAAGGACCCAAAGAAAAAAACGAAGATTACACTTTCACACAATCTCCAGCACGGTTTCAAAGAGGTCGTGATTCCAAAAGGCTACGATGGAAAGTTTATTGTTTACGAGCCAGTTCCGTCTGGTACAGGACCGTATGAAGGAAAATTCTCTTCTATCTGGACCGCAGATGGCAATGCGCAGTCGGCGATTGCGGGTAAGAATTCCACCGATCTAGTGAAAAACTTTAAAAAAGCAAGAGCTAGTTGGAAAGGTGTGCGGGGTAAAACACCTGAAGTTCAGGACCATTCAATCACGGCAAATTGGCAACCGAAGGACGAAGAGCCCTGTGATCCCGGCATTAAGCACGATTTCAAGGTCGTGTTTGCTGGAGACACGCCTTCGGTGCAGCAAATGCAATTAGGCGGTTTTTATAAACGAAAGAAAGCGGGTGATTTTGCTGACCCGCAAGGAAACAAAACGGGCACCAGAGTGTTTCATGATGATCCAACAGAAGCTCGTAGTCGCCCAACGAGTGTACATGTGCCTATCGGTATATTTTGGGAGATTGGCCCTGATTGTTGTGGAATTAAAGCCGTTGAACCGAAGGTCATCCAGTTTGCACGGGCCGCTATTGATGGTCCAAACGGTCGTTTAGGTAAACCTTGGACACTGGATATACTGGATCAGGAAGCGAAGAAAAAGAGCCAGAAACATGATCCCACCTATACAGGAAATCCAGGTTCTGACAATAACGAAACCCCAAAGAACAATGGCTCTGGTGGTACCCGTGATGAAGGAAATGAGATGACCCAGTGGGATGCTCCGGGTATGCCAAACAGTTTATATCATCGATTGTTTCATGCAGAGGGTGCTTCAACTTACCGCCAACAATTCCTTTCGTTATTGGTTTGCCGACCCAAGCATGGAGCAAATAGGCATAAAGCATCTTTTTATCTTGAAAAAGCTAAAGTGAAGCAATATGCGGTGACAACAATCACCTGGGAATTTCCTGGGCAAAAGGGTGTTGATCGTACTGACGTCAGCAATTTAAGGCACCCGAAAATTCGGATTGATTTCCATGCCCAAGACGCAGGCTGTAAACCATTAAAAGATGTCTTACAGAAAAATGGTTTATTGGACGCTTTCAATAACCCGGAAGTGGAACGAAGAAATCTAAACATCCTTCCCCCAGGACGATACAAAACACTGCTTGATGATGTCAAAGCATGGAAAGATTCACCGAAGGATAAGCTCAAAATGCCGTAAGCTGGAGGTTCTTAGCCAAACGACAGGATTACGGCGGCTTCTTCCATCTATTCATTGATGCTCGTCGACTGTAATCAACTAATGTCATCACGCATCGAGAAAAGCGAGCCCTCCCCTAGCAATGAATTACTAGTGATAAATGCGCTTTTTCGCTACCTAGATTCTTAACTTTTGCCAGTAGTTGAGCCAACATTTGGAGAGTTCAGCCCGGTTTGCTGTCACCGCCTAATCGCCCGAGATTTCTGACTTGTAGTACCGATAAAGAAGGGATTGTTACATAAGGATAACGCCCGACTGACTGCTTCCCTATAGCTGCGGACGGTCGATGCCGCCGCAAACGTTCTGCTGTCACAATTCACGTCGATGTGCGGTCAATCATTTAGTGGGGTAAGGACCGTCCTCGAACAGCTGATTGTGATATCCCTTCGACCCAACAAGCTTGGAAATTGGGCTTCTCGGATACGAACCTTCGCGAACACACTCAAGTATATGAGCGAAGTCATACTTTGGTTTCCAGCCCAAATCCCTTCGAGCTGCTTCGTTGACGTAGACCCTGTCGATTTTATCGAACATCTTCCAACCTCGCTGGTTGTAGATGTCCAGGTAGTGAGGAACCCGCTTTCGCACAACATTTTGGGCGTTGGTATTCAGCTCCAGCAGGTCTTCAGGTAAGAACGGAGTAGTCGCACTGATGATGTATCGGCCAAAGCCCAATTCCGCCGCGCGGTTGTTAGCCAGTATATGAGCACTGACAACATCTTCCAGTTCAACTCGGCGAAATAGAAACTCATTAGCCTTCGAATTGTTGTCTTCGTAGCTCTCACGTTTCGATTTTTCATCATCTTCCTCTGGGAAGAATCGAGAGGTGCGCAAAATAATGCAGTTGAGCCGATGTTTCCGATAAAACAAGTGACAAAGATCTTCCGCCGCCGTTTTCGTTGTGCCGTATATGTTTTTGGGAATCGGTTTGATGTCCTCAGTTACCCAAGCGGCGGGTGTTCCCGCCGGAGGCCTTAGGGCATCGCCGAACATGCTTGTGGTACTGGTGAATACGAACGTCTTAACACCAGCAGCTACTACTTCCTCCAGTAGCGTCAACGTACCGGATACGTTTGTATCGACGAATTCCTGCATGGAATGAGTTGCAACATGGGGTTTGTGGAGCGTGGCGGCGTGGTACACAGTCTCCACGCCGCCTATGCAATCTCTTACGCATGGCCTGTCGGTTACGGAACCAACCGTGGATGTAAATGCAGAAGCCTTAACATCTATTCCGATAACCTCGTTTCCAAAATCACGAAGTGTGCGGACCAGTGCCTCGCCCAAGTGTCCAGAGCTGCCAGTGACAAGAATCTTCATATCCGGATAATTTACCTACACGAAAAGGCAAGAGCAATCGTCAGCTGGCGTCGCGAAGGATCTGTCGCTACCGCAAAGATCGAAGGCCAGCTTACTCCAGAGATAGCCGCCGCTCAAGCCAATCGTTGAACGTAGCTGTGAACTGGTAGAATCGGCCACCAGCCGTCACTCGTTTCGCTCTACGCCCAAAAAAAGCAGACATACAACCTCAGAATTTACAGGATTGCTTTTCGGTCACTGTCGCTCATAGATATTGCTGCTATTTGATGTTCGTCTTCATATACGATATTTCCGGGTCTTTCTGTAGCAATTGCTTTACAGGTAAATCATGTGACTCAAGAATT
>JBPCXM010000559.1:0-2743 GCA_051008535.1 Pseudomonadales bacterium
ACCACCTCCGGCGCCTGGAAATATAAGGAGTACGATTACATTAACCGCGCGGGATCCTTTTTATACGAACCCGCCGGTTCCGAGCACACCTTGCAGTGTATTGAAGACAATACCCGCGTCTGGTTTCAAATGTACGGCTCCAACATCAATCTGGACGCGGAAGGTAATATCACGTCGGTGGTCGACGGTTTGGTCACGCTTGATTTCTACCTGATGATGTGTGAAGAGCAGGGGCTGCCGCGGCCGAATGTACTGATTGAGTAAGTAATGCTGATTCAGCGCATACTTAATGGCCGGGTTAACAACAAGCCGCTAAACCAGGCCCATTAACTCCACGATGCCGTGGCTGTGCCCGGCCGTGTAACCGCCATCGACGACCAGGGTCTGGCCGGTCAGATAGGACGCATCGTCCGAGGCCAAAAACCAGGCGGCGCCAGCGATTTCTTCCGGCCGGCCCAGGCGGCCAAGCTTGATTTGGTGTTGGACGTCAGCTTTGTATTCCGGCATTGAGCCTAAAACGCTTTCGAGCAGCGGCGTATCGATGAAGCCGGGGCAGATCGCGTTGCAGCGGATCCCTAAGCGGCCGTAATCGATGGCGACGTTCTTGCTGAGCAGAACGACCCCACCTTTTGAGGCATTGTAGACGCTGCCGCCTTCGGTTGCAGTAATGCCTTCAACGCTGGCAATAGTGATGATACTGCCGGATCGTTGTGCCATCATGGTATCCAGCACCGCCTTGATGGAAAGAAACGTGCCCTTCAGGTTGATCTCGATAACGCGGTCCCACGCCTCTTCGTCAAGCATATTCACCGGACCACCATCGCCAATCCCGGCGGCCGTAAGCAGGATGTCGATCGAGCCCAGTTCCTCGGCTGTCTGCCGGGCAAGCGCTTGCTGCCCCTGCCCATCAGTGACATCCAGGGTGTGGAAGCGGCTACTTGGTGACAGGTTCTGCACCGCTTGCCAGGCTTCGGACGTTTGTATGTCAATGCCGACCACGGTAACACCTTCGGCGGCGTAGCGTTTGGCGCAGGCCAGCCCAATGCCGGACGCAGCGCCGGTAACAATGGCCACTTTGTTTGCAATACTGGACATGACGAGACCTCTTTACACCATCTCGTAATCGTCAGGGTTGACGGCCTTGGTCCAACGCCACATGTCGATGATTTTCCAAGGCCAGAGCAAGGTTACCTTACCCTCGGCGTTCTGGTAATAACTGCGAACAGCCGGGTGCTCCCAGATCAGTTTCGCGTGTTGTTCGCGGAAGCGCCGCCGATAGTCGGCGTGAATGTCGTCCCGGCAAACCAGCGCAGCGCTATCGCTTTGCAGCAAGAGCTTGATGCACTCCATGATGTAACGGGCCTGGCACTCGCCATTGAAAATTAGGCTGCCGCCGAAGGCCAGGTTGGTGCCTGGCCCGAACATGCAGTAAAAATTAGGAAAGCCGGCCACCGTAACCCCAAGAAAAGCCGACGGTTCATCGGCCCAGGTTTCGGACAGCAACCGCCCGCGCTGGCCACGAATCTCCATGGGCCACATAAACTTGTCAGTCTTAAAACCGGTGGCATAGATGATGATGTCGGCCGGATGGAAACTGCCATCTTCGGCAATTACACCTTCCTCGGTAACCTCCCGGATAACCTGAGTCTCTAAGTTCACATGGCTGCGCTTAAGCGCTGTGAGCCAACTGCCATTGTCCTGCAAGGTGCGCCTGCCCAAGGGTGGATAATCGGGAATGACTTTCTGCAGCAGTTCTTTGTTATCCCCGACCTGCTTACGGATGTACTCGGTGAACATCTGATGAACAAATTCATTCATCTCGTTTACCGAACGCTCCTGGTGTGGCCATTGCGGGTCTACCACTACCGAATCATAGGCCCCGTCACAGGCTGCCCAAAACAGCAGAAAGCGAAACCAGCGCGTGTAAAACGGTAGATTCTGCAAGCACCACTTCATGCCATCGGGGACTTCCTCATGGTAGTAGGGGTTTTCAAACATCCACGGTGCTGTGCGCTGAAACACAGTGAGCGCAGTGACGTCAGCCGCGATGGCGGGTGCTATCTGAAAAGCGCTCGCACCGGCGCCAACCAGAATCACTTTTTTGCCGTGGTAATCAATACTTTCATCCCATTCAGCAGAGTGACACCACTGCCCGCGAAAGGACTGCACGCCCGCTACGTCCGGCAGTTTAGGGCGGTTCAACTGGCCCACGGCGCTGATAACCGAGTTTGCGATGTGAGTTTCAACATTGCCGGCGCCGTCCACGGTCTCCGCGTGCCAGAGTTTTTCGGCTTCCGAGTAAACGACACGAGTGACCTCAGTATTGAAGCGAAAATGTTTGCGCAGTTGGCGTTTATCGACGGTGTTGTCGAAATACTGTTGTAGTTCGGGTTGCTGAGCGAAGTACTGCGTCCAGTGATGTGCCGGCTCGAAGGAATAACAATACAGGTGGTTACTCACATCCACCCGTGCTCCCGGGTAGCGGTTTTCAAACCAGGTGCCGCCTACCGAGGCATTCTTTTCTATCACAACAAAGGGCAGACCTGCTTCCTGCAGGCGTATGGCCGCTAACACACCGGACATGCCGCCGCCGATTACCAGCACTTTATGCTGCTCACGCTGTTCCCGGGGAACTTCAGCTCCCCAGGCGTCGCTGCGCTGATCCTGGCCATCGAGCTCCATTTCTTCGAGCATCATGGGTACGTAGTCTTCGGGCACGTCCTGTGCGACAATAAAGTTCATC
>JBPCXM010000560.1:0-4443 GCA_051008535.1 Pseudomonadales bacterium
CGTGTCTGGACGGTATCACTCGCCAAGCCATTTTTGAATTTGCCAAAGAACTAGGCTATGACATCAAAGAGCGGCGTATTACTCGCGACGAGGTCTATATCGCCGATGAAGCATTCTTTACCGGCACAGCGGTTGAAGTGGTTCCGATACGCGAGCTGGATGGCCGCCAGATCGGCGCCGGTCGGCGCGGCCCAATTACCGAGAAATTGCAGACCATGTATTTCGACCAAGTCCGGGGCAAGCGCAGCGAATATCCCGAGTGGTTGGTCGCGGTTGATAATAGTTAAACCCAGCGCTCGATAGTAATGGCGGGCCCACTCCTCGTTATCGGTCCTGCCTGGGTTGGCGATATGATGATGTCGCAAGCCCTTTACCGTCTACTAAAATCTGCCGATGCGGAGCGCCCGATCGACTTTTTGGCGCCCGGCTGGAGTTTGCCGCTGCTGGCGCTGATGCCCGAAGTTCGTCACGCTTGGGAAATGCCACTCGGCCATGGCCAGTTGGAGTTGGTTGCGCGCTATCGTATGGCGCGGCAATTGCGCCAGTCTGGTTACGAACAAGCCATCGTGTTACCCAATTCTTTTAAGTCCGCGTTGATTCCCTATTGGGCGAAAATACCGAAGCGTACTGGTTGGCGTGGCGAGATGCGCTATCGCTTGCTCAATGATGTGCGTATTTTGGATAAGCAAGAATATCCTCTAATGGTGCAGCGCTTTTTAGCATTGGGTCTCGATGCCGATGCCAAGTTGCCGCATCCGCTACCACATCCGTACATCGAGGTTGATGCCGATCTAGTCACGCAAACGCTGACAAGCTACGAAATCAATGCCGACAAACCGATTATCGCACTTTGTCCAGGCGCCGAGTTCGGGCCCGCGAAACAATGGCCCGAGGAATATTTCGCGACACTCGCGCAACAGAAAATTGACGACGGCTACCAGATTTTCCTGCTTGGTTCAGCTAACGACCAAACTGTGGTGCGGGCAATCATTGAGGCGCTACCCGAGGCTGCGCGGGAGTTCTGCAATAACCTCGCCGGCAAGACCAAGCTCGCCGACGCTACATTGCTAATGGCCGCTGCAGACGCTGTGGTGTGCAATGATTCCGGTTTGCTGCATATTGCCGCCGCCTTAAACAAACCCTTGATTGCCATTTACGGTTCTACCTCGCCGAGCTTTACGCCACCTTTGGCAGACCGCGTTGCGATACAATCATTGGCGGTCGACTGCGGTCCTTGCTTTCAGCGCACTTGCCCTCTGGGACATTTGAAATGCTTGACCGGAGTGACGCCTGCGCGGGTTGTAGCGAGCCTGGATGAACTATTGGTGGCGGGCTAACGTTATAAAAATTACTGTGCCTGCAGTCTCACCTTGCGCAAGTCGACGGTGATTTTACCAACCCTCCTCTGCCTGCCCTGCACCTGGAGGGGTAATCGGCTCTTTGGATCCATGTGGATGACTATAGGACCATTTAAACCGAGGAATTCGAAAGCCTCTTCTTCTGGAGCAGCGCTCACTAGCTTGGTTGATAGCTCGATGCGCAGCGTATCCAGTTTTGCCGCGACGTTGCGTGAGCCGCTGTAATCGTCGAGGCGATATTTCGCATCAATCCTTTTGCTGCCGGTTACCTTGAGGGTAGCTTCATAGAACTGTTTGTCTGTAAAAACCTTTGTCGTTATGGAGTCGCCAGTCTTGCTGAGCGCGGAGTTACTGGCCAGTAGCAGCAGCGCAGAAGGGTCATGCATGGCAGTTGAACCCGAACTATCGGCGAGTAGCGGAATAACTTGCTCACTGGAAGTGCGCCATCGCGAGGACTCGAATTGCAGCTCACTGGACTCTGATTCCTTGCGCACGCGATATACCGCGCTTTGCAGGTATCGATACAATTTGAGGCGGGTATTTGAGCCCGTGGTCATGCGCGCACGCTGGTATACGCGGAAATCTCGCGGGTCCATCCAGATACGCATTTCGCCACGATTGCTCATCAACTCTGAACGCACCAGCAGTAGCGATACTGTAGCAGTGCGCGGGTTTAGTGGCTGCTGCTGACTCACCGAGAGCAATTGTGCGCGTGCCTGATCAGCAGGCAGTTCAGTAAGCTCAAATTGAAGCTTACCACTCACAAACAGTTTGCTGGCCTGAAATTCAAGCTGATGCCACGGCACGTCTGCGGTAGCTGGAGGAATAGCGCCCTGCGCTGGCAGTCTAAACAGTAACATCAGTAAGGCGCTTAGTAGGGTAAGTTTGTGCAATGGTAGTGCCCTTAATTCGTGTCCTTAGAATTTTTCATAAGCTGCCCGCGGCCAGCGCCGTTTCAGGCACATCCATTCGGTGGGTGTGGAGCGAATCCACGACTCGAACAATAGATTAAGATCAGTAGTCATCTGCAATGCTCTATCGTCAACTGATGCTGAGTCATCCGCTGCGCTTATGGGCTCGCAGACCGTTATCCGAAAGCGCATACCCGGCAGACGCTCTACGCGCACAGGTGCCATCGCACAGTCATAACGCAGCGCGAGTCTTGCAGGCGCGCTATTGGTCGGTGCGTCGATACCAAAGAACGGCAGCAGATCGCCGCTATCCAGGCGCGTATCCACGGCCAGTCCAATCGCATGCGCGGCGCTGAGTTCGCGCATCAACACGCGCATGCTGCCATCGCGTGGCGTTAATTGGCACTGAAAAGCCTGCCGCAGTCGCAGGAGTCTGGCGTTCAGGAAGGGGTTGGTCTCGGGTGCGTAAACCGTTGTAATCGGCAGGCCATAGTGCGGTGCGATTAAATTACACAGTTGCCATGCGCCCACATGGGCGGTAACAAAAATGATCGCGTGGTCGCCGTTCAGCAGCGGCGCGGCTCCCTCTTCCGCCACAAATTCAATGCGCTGATCACGCTCATTCCATAACCGCTCAAGCACTGCTAGTTCAACAACTGCGATGCCTAAATGACCAAACAAGTCTTTAGTCATTAGTTTAATTTGCGTCGGGCCTTGCGCTGGAAAGGCTACCGAGAGATTACGGCGTACCGTTCTACCTTTCGCAGACAACGGCCCTAGCGATGCGAACAAGTGCTTTGCAACCCGCGCCGAAAGCTCTGGCGGCATACGGCGCAGCAACCAAAAACAGCCACCGAAGAAGTTATCTTCCAGGCGCCACGCCACGCGCTGCAGCGTGGGAAACATAACGCTAAGCTGGCGCGGAATAAGATAGTGCTTGCTCATGGCGAGCCACAGGACACTAGCGAAACGTTCTAAACACCCTATCCCAAAGTGGTGAGCTGACGCCGTAGCGCGCATTTTCTCCGGAGAAGTGATGTTGCAAGTGATAAAGCTTCAAGTAATGCAACACGGGGTGGCGCATAGCAAAATGATGGCAAGCGTAATGGATATAGTCGTAGACCAGGTAGCCAATAATAAAAAAGGCGCAGAACGGTTCTATCCATGGCGCGGGTATGAACAAGCCGAACAGAAACCACAGCAGTAGCATGATGATAATCGCACCGGCCGGCGGCATAACCAGGCGGGTTTTGTCGTTCGGCGTGTCATGATGCACGCCGTGGAACATAAACACCAAGTACTGAGTGATTCGACTGCGCGCCGGAAAATGGAATACAAATCGGTGCAGGCAATATTCTGTTAGAGTCCAGGTCACAAGGCCCGCGGCAGCAACGGCAACAAGCGGTGCAAGCGCTAGGTCGTGCATCGCAAAGCTGCGCCAAATAAGAAAACCAGCAATCGGTCCCCAAAATGCCAAAGGCACGATAGGGTGCACATGAGTCAGGGTTTCCATAAAGTCATTTTTAAACAGTCTTATCGACTGTTGCTTACTTTGCTGCATGGTCTTTTTCCATGTCAAAACTCGTATCAATAGTCCGCGTCTAGCAAGGGCTGCGTCTTGTCACGCCGAACTGGAGTGGGCATCTAGCACGTTAGCGGTCTGTGTTACGGGCACTTTCTGGCTGGGCCAGAGCCTTTTCGTGCACAGCCAGTCTTGCGGTCTGGCGCGTATCCAGTCCTCAAACAGGGCATTTACCTGGCCTGCCATCTGCATGGCTTGCGTTGGCGCGTCCGCCTGAGTGTCTTCTGCTTTGACCGCTGGATAAAAAGTCACCCGATAATGGGCATCTCTTAAGCGCTCGACACGCACTGGCACCAGTTCGCAGCCGTAGCGCAGAGCCAGTTTTGCCGGCAACAGTGTAGTTGACATCTCCTCACCGAAAAAGGATACCGGTTTGCCGCTGTCGACGCGGCGGTCCATCACCATGCCAATCGATTTGCCCTGTTCGAGTGCGCGAAACAGCGAGCGCATGCTGGCGTCGCGCGGCACCAATTCGCAGCCCAGTGTTTGCCTCTGTTTCACCAGTAGTTTCTCAAACCAGGGATTGGCCGGTGGTGAATATAAGGCCACAAAGCGCGCGCCTGATTTTACCGCAGCAGCGCCGACTAACTCC
>JBPCXM010000561.1:0-2794 GCA_051008535.1 Pseudomonadales bacterium
CTTCATTCTCAACTTTTTCATATTAACGCCACCGCCTATCGAAATCGCGAAGGGCTTGCTGCCAACCCTTCCGGATGTTCCGCTCGACGAAGGCAGAGGTCCGTTTCTCGTCATTGCATCAATGGTGGGCACGACAGTTTTCTCAGGTCTGTTCATTATCCGCACCACACTGGTGAAGGAAGCGGGCTGGACGATTGCCGACACCAAGAAGCAACGTAATGACGCGGCTATGGCCGTCGCCATGATGTTCGTCATCAGCGGGTCAATCATGGCGGCAGCAGCTGGCACCTTGTATGTGGAAGGACTGGGCCTTGAGAACGCGTCACAAATGATCGACTTACTGGAGCCCTTGGCCGGTTCGTTCGCAACGACGATATTTGTCGTCGGCATCGTGGCCGCGGGCGTTTCGTCGCAATTCCCCAATGTCCTGATGTTGCCCTGGCTGTTATGCGACTTTAACCAGTCCGAGCGGGATATGACTTTGCCGCGGTATCGCATCATCGTCCTCGTCATATCATTGCTGGGGCTGGTCGTACCAATTTTCGAGGCACGACCCGTATTCGTCATGATCATCTCTCAGGCCTTCAATGCGGTCATCCTGCCCGTGACCGTCGCCTGTATTCTGTATCTCGGCAATCGACGAGAATTGATGGGCGAGCATAGAAACACCGTATCGACCAACGTCGTGCTCACCGCTATCCTGTTGTTTTCGGTCGTCACAACGTCAATGGGTATACGGGGTGTTTGGCAATTGATTGCTTCCTGAAAGTTCAAATAAGAATCCCTATCGCGGAATTCTTGCAAAAAAAACCCCAGCAAAATGCCAGGGCTTTTCTTCGAACTCAAGTGCCATCATGGATGGCGTTCATTTTCTAGAAACGGTAGGCAGCACCAACAGTGACCCTTCGATCGGGCAAACCTTGGAAGCACAGCAGCGCACCTTCGTTAACACAATGCTGCTCTATACCTTCCTCGGTAAGGTTCACGGCTTCTACTCCAAAACTCAGATTTTCATTCACAGCATAACCAACGCTCATATTAAGCTGTCCTCTGTCGCCTGTGACAACCGGAAAGCCTAGAGTACTATTGCGGCTAGCACCGGCTGCTGTGTCGTCGGTACGGAATGCTTCACGCCATGTGTAACGCGCCCTGGCTGATAGACCATACCGCTCATAGAACAGCGTGACGTTGTAAGCATTTTCAGAGAAATCAAGAAGACCTTCTACTGCCGTAACCGGTATGAAAAGACTATCGTCATAAATACCGTTTATGGCATTAAAGATATCTGTTCCGCGGCTCGCAGACGAATTTAGCACTGAACCACCACTGAAATCCTGGATCGTGTAGTTCGCTAAGACACCGAAGCCAGACGCCCAACCCAGTTCACTCTCAAAGCTTGAAAGATCGTACTGGAATACGAACTCAAAACCTTCTTGTGTCGTTTCTGCAGGGTCATTCACATTTGTCTCGAAGTCAACACATAGTCCGACCGTAGTAGGATCACCCAAAACATTAGGTTGAACGGCTGGGTTGTAGATACCGCCGCCTGGGCACGATGGATTTGTTTCACGCGCCGTACCACTTGGCGTCGTCGGATCGGGAAAAACTGCAGCACTCTCCAAGGTAGTAGCAAACAAATTTGTACGCTCTTTCCTGAAATAACCGATACTCGCTACCGCTGCATCCGCGAAATACCATTCGACTGAAAGATCTAATGAGTCTACCTCTTCAGGTTCCAGGTTTGGATTGCCTAAAGACACAGCCTGATTCTCATTAGTCGAAAATGCGATTGAAGTATTTAGAACATCAAAATCAGGGCGCCTGATATCTCGACCATAACCTAATCGAAGAATTAGGTCTTCTCTTGGAGATGCAACCAAATTCAAACGAGGTAGAATGAAGTCATACTTGCCGCTTGTTACTACCGGTGTTATTACTCCACCGACATCAGTGTTGCCCAGCGAATCAATTTCCGTTTCCAAATAACGTAGACCAACGTTACCGCGGAACATACCGTAATCAAAATTCGCTTGCGCATATAGAGCGTGGGTTTGTTCATCGATTTCAAAGAAGGCCGTAGTACTCGGTGCAAGACTTGAAAGATCCGGCGTAGAATCGTGCGCAATAAGGGCAGCTTCCAGTGTGTCGATCACAAATTGTGGGTCTTTAAAAGCGATGTTTGGATCGACGATAACAAAATTACGGAAAGCCAGTTGTCGCCCATCTGCTTCGCCAAAGTTATTAGGTCCGGGCACAAGAATTTGTGAAAATAGAGAACCATTTGGGCTATCTTCCAATCTGCTGAAGCCGCCAATACGATCAGTAATTCCATTGTTCGTACTTGAGGTTTCGTTGAAGCGATACCCAAAATCGATTGCTGTTAGAGCTTTCCAGTCAAGGTCATAAGAAAAGTCAACACGGAAAGCGTCCTCAGAGTTTTCGACCGTGCTTCGACCTAAATCCACCTGATCCAGTACGACATTGTTAATATCCAACAATTGAGCGACTGTTGGAGCGAATTGTGAATCAAAATCGACACCAAAGGTTAACGCGCCGCCTCTCAAATCATAAATAAATGGAACGCTGTTATCATTGCTAGTATCAGCCGTGGGTAAGCCGGTCACCGGGTCCAGATTATTAAGCGGCGTAAGAGGATTGGGGTTAATAAAGTTCAATTGAGTGCTTAAATTTGGGCTAACCGTGTCAGAGTTTGACGTTGCCAGCTCAACTCGAGCCCACCATCTGTCATTGTTCCACTCTCCACCTAATTTGAAGATTTCACTGTCTGTGATTC
>JBPCXM010000562.1:0-2664 GCA_051008535.1 Pseudomonadales bacterium
TAACATCGTTAAGAAAGAGACTTGACAGGGCACAGCGATGGACTTTGACCTTACTCCCGAGCAGCAGATGATGGTGGCCACAGCCGAACAGATTGCTGCGCGTTTTGATCCCGAATACTGGCGTGAGAAAGACGAAACCGAGTCATACCCCGACGACTTTGTTGAGGAAATCGGCGCCAATGGTTTCTTTGGTTTGCCGGTGCCGGAACACTACGGTGGAATTGAACTGGGTCTGACTGAAATGGCGTTGGCCATGGAAGCCCTTTGCCGTGGTGGCGGCGGTGGCGGACCCGCGCTCGGCTACTTGTTTGGCGTGTTGGGTACCTTATCCATTCTGGCGCACGGCAATGAACGCCAAAAGGAAGACTACTTACCCGACATGGCCAGCGGTAAAAAAATATGCGCGTTCGGATTGTCGGAACCCAATGCGGGAACCAATACCCTCAATATCGCGACCGTTGCCCGGCCTGAGGGCGACGACTATGTGATCAATGGTGGCAAGTGGTTTATCACCAACATGGACCATTCCGACGCGATTCTGCTGGTCGCCAGAACCAACAAGCCCATGGAGGGTAAAAGTAAGGCCGAGGGCATATCACTCTTTTTGATCGATTTACCGCAAGCAGCCATCAGCTTCACGCCGATTCCCAAACACGGCTTCAACTATTACAAATCCAACCAGGTATTTATCGAGGATTTGCGGGTTGGCAAGGACTGTTTGCTGGGTGAAGAGGGCAAAGGCTTTTACCAACTGATGGGGGCGCTCAATCCGGAGCGAATACTGATCGCGGCCGGCGCGATTGGTACGGCGCGGCTGGCGCTAAACCACGCCATTGCTTATGCCAACGAACGTAATGTTTTCGGTACCCCAATTGGCGCGCACCAGGCCGTGCAGCACCCACTGGCGGCCGCGCATGCGAAGCTGGAATCCGCCTGGCTACTCGTTATGAAAGCGGCAACCCTGCACGATCAAGGTAAGCCTGCGAAGCAAGTGGGAGACGCCGCCAATATGGGCAAGTATGTCGCGGTTGAGGCGTGCATTGAAGCCTGCTACCACGCGATGCAAGCCTTTGGTGGTTCAGGGTTTGCGCGTGAATACCATGTCGAACGCTGGTGGCGCGAAGCCCAGCTGTTTCGCCTAGCGCCGATCACCCAGCAGATGACCCTCAATTATGTCGGCGAGCACGTGCTGGGCTTACCCAAGTCATATTGATAATGAGACGCTGCCTGGCTGACGGTATTGCTCTGCACGCGGGTAGTGTATGAGCAATACTGATAACACAACGTTAACGCCAACCTGTAGCCATTGGGGAAATTACCGGGTAGAACACCGGGGCGATGAACTGATTGCGGTACATGCCTACACGGCGGATGAAAATCCGACACCGATCAGGCACAACCTTCTCAGCGCACTGGACCCCAATGTGCGAATCGCACAACCCATGGTCAGGCAGTCATACCTGCGCAGTCCCGAGGCCAGCGATACCTGCCGCCGTGGTGTGGATAAATACGTACCGGTATCGTGGGATGAGGCACTTGACCTTGCGGCCAGCGCGCTCGCACGGGTGCGTTCCGAGTACGGTAACCAATCAATTTACGGTGGCTCCTATGGCTGGGCCAGCGCCGGCCGTTTTCATCATGCGCAAAGCCAGATACACCGTTTTCTGAATGGCTTTGGCGGTTATACCCGCTCGGTGAACAGTTATTCCACCGCGGCCGCGGAAGTCATAATGCCTTACGTGCTCGGTGTTCCGTTTATGCAGTTGGTGTTTGAGGCGCCTACTGCCGAGGATATCGCCAAGCACTGCAAGACGCTGTTGTTGTTCGGCGGCGCGCCAATGAAAAATAACCAGGTTAATGCCGGCGGCTTGGGCGCACACACTGCCAAGCAACAGCTACAAGCGATTGCGTCAGCAGGCGTCAGTATCATCAACGTCAGCCCATTGCGAAGCGATACGGCCGAATTCCTCAATGCCTGCTGGATCGCTGCCAGACCTTGCTCCGATGTGGCGTTGATGCTGGGCATTGCGCACACCTTGTATACCGAGGACCTGCATGACCAGCTCTTCTTGGAAAAATACTGTGCTGGTTTCGACAAATTTTTACCTTACTTGCTTGGAGCTACCGATGGTCAAGCCAAAGACGCTGAATGGGCGGCACAGCTAAGCGAAGTGTCCGCGCAGACAATAAAGGAATTGGCGCGCCAACTGGCGAGTGGGCGCAGCGTATTGGGCATAAGCTGGTCCCTGCAGCGGCAGGAGCATGGCGAGCAGACCTATTGGATGATCACGGTGTTGGGCGCCATGTTGGGATACCTCGGCTTGGCGGGCGGTGGGGTCGCTTATGGTTATGGATGTATTCATAACATGGGCTTTAGTGGCCGTCGCGTGCCACCTTTCAGCATTGGGTCGTTGCCGCAAGGCCGTAATGCTGTCGAAGAATATATCCCCGTTTCCAGAATCACGGAGATGTTGGAGTCTCCTGGCACAGAGCAGGAGTACAAAGGGCGTCGATTAACTTACCCCGACATCCAGCTAATCTACTGGGCAGGCGGCAACCCGTTTCATCACCATCAGGACTTGAATCGCTTACGTAAAGCCTGGTGCGAGCCGGAAACTATTATCGTCCACGAGCCGTTTTGGACCGCTACGGCCCGGCACGCGG
>JBPCXM010000563.1:0-19615 GCA_051008535.1 Pseudomonadales bacterium
CGCTGACCTGTGCCGCCGGAATGCTGGCGCCGGCAACAATGCTGACTTTGGACCAAAAACGCCGCGGCAACTTGCTCAAGGCATGACCATCGCGATGGCTAAAGAAGCTACCCCACAGACCACGCAATGCCAGCGGTATGACCGGCACAGGCGTACGCTCTACAATCAGCTCAACGCCTTTCTTGAACTCATTCATGTCACCGTCGGTGGTTAATTTACCCTCCGGGAATATGCACAGCAGGTCGCCATCTTCAAGACCGGCCGCGATCGCGTCAAGCGCTTGCTGATATGCTTGTTCATCCTCATGTTGAGAGGTGATAGGAATTGCTCCCCCTGTTCTGAAGACAAAATTTAACACTGGAATATCAAATATCGGTTTGTACATTACGAACCGTATCGGCCGGCGGCAAGCTCCGCCGAGTAATAAAGCGTCAACATAGCTGACGTGATTGCATACCAGCAAGGCGCCACCGTCTTCCGGTATCTCATCCAGTGCTTCATATTGCACACGATACATCGTGTGACTGAGCAGCCATATAATAAAACGCATCGCGAATTCAGGCACACGTTGAAAGATATACAAAGTGATCACAATATTCATGACACCCAAAACGAGAAAGAATTCCGGAATCGACAAACCAACCACCTCAAGCAACACTACACCTAACACGGCGGCGATCACCATAAACAAAGCGTTGAATACGTTCATTGCCGCAATCACCTGCGCGCGCTGTGCGGCGGGTGTACGCAGCTGTACAAGCGCGAACAAGGGCACGATAAACAAACCTCCGAATACGCCGATCAGCAACAAATCGACAAGCACTCGAATGGCGCCCTCCTGTTCCAGATAGGCCGCCACGCCAAGCAATTCGGCTGTCGATTGCGCAGGTACCGAAAAATACAGGTCAATGGCAAAAATGCTAAGACCCAGTGCGCCAAACGGCACCAGACCGATCTCCACTCTGCGGCCCGACAGGCGCTCGCATAACAAAGACCCAACACCAATGCCTAGCGAGAAAATGCATAGCACCATTGTCACCACATCCGCCGAGCCGTGCAGATACACGCGCGTGAAATTCGGAATTTGGGTGAGATAGGCCGAACCCACAAACCAGAACCAAGAGATAGCGAGAATGGAGTGGAACACCGCGTCATTGTGCATGGCGTGGCCCATCACAACCCGAGTTTGCGTCCACGCGTTCCAGTTGATACGCACCGTGTTGGCAGCGGCCGGTGCCGCAGGCACAAGGCAGCTTACACCCCAACCCAACACGGCGACGCAGACCACGCCCAAGGCGGCCATGGAGTAATCCTCCCCGCCATTAAACAACAGGTTAGCACCAATCAGACCGAGAATAATGGCAACGAACGTGCCCATCTCCACCAGCCCATTGCCACCGACCAACTCGGTTTCATGCAAGTGCTGCGGCAAGATCGAGTATTTCACCGGCCCAAAAAAGCTTGATTGCATGCCCATCAAAAACAGCAACGCAAACAATGCCATCATGTTGTGTGCGAAAAATGCGACAGCTGCCAGCAACATAATGCCGATCTCGCATAATTTGATGCGACGTATCAGCCAGGCTTTATCGTACTTATCGGCAATTTGACCGGCGGTGGCCGAAAAAATAAAAAACGGCAGAATAAATAATAGTGCCGCCACATTGATCAACGTGTTACTGCTGAACGGCAGCTCTGCAGTACTCGTGAACGCAAGCACCAAAATAAGCGTATTTTTGTACAGGTTATCGTTGAACGCGCCAAGAAACTGGGTGGCAAAAAACGGTGCGAAGCGACGCCGCCTTAACAGGCCAAACTGGTTTGCCTCCAGTTGTTGTTCAAGGTCTTGCATCAATGTTTTCCATTATTATTCTTTTCCATTGTTACTGTTAGGCCAGCAAAGACTGGTATTCGGGCGGATAAAGCGCAGCATTGACCTGCACGAAGCGAGAGTAGATGTGGTCAAACTGCTGCAAAACTGTATCTTTCAGTGCAATATCGGCGTTGTGGATGCAGGCGCTGATATGTCCCGCAGTCCATTGTTTTTCGCACTCCGCGGCAATTGGCGCGTAGCTGAGATGCCATGCCTCCGGCGCGATACCATTGCTGTCGTGTCGGTACGGTCGAAAGAAGCCATGGCTATTGCCGCTAGCAAGCTGCTCGTCCAGCCAGCGATGCAAGTCGGCGAATACACCGCCTGGCCCGACCTCATCCGGTGTCAGGCGCACCCTGTAGTCAGCTGTCACCGCGCGCTTGTCGTAGACATCAAAGTCAGTGCCCCAGTGGTGCCGTGACGCGCCAGGTAGCGCCGACCAGCGCAAGATTGCCAGCATCAATTCGGCCGGCGTCAAAGCATCAAGCTGTAGGCTCTTGCCGGCACTATCGACCAGTTCGCGTTGGCCGGTCGCCTTGGCATTCCAGATGCTGCGCTGGCGTTCGAAATCGCGAAAACCGCTGGCAATTGCCAACTCAAAGCCGGCGTCACACGCATCGTTTTGCAAATCGTAAAACGCCGACCATACATCTTTGTGCAAACCACAATCGTCTGCATCGTAGACAATATGCGAGTCAGTCTGGCCAGATAGATTTGCAGCCTGCATAGCGTTTGCCTAACGTGACGTACATCGCGAACTGTAAATAAAATAGTGTAGCGCAAAACAAGGCTGTTTTTCCGCTCGCTATTTGTTTTACACTAGCTGCCCTGCTCGAACCTGGCCGCTCAAGGATGATACAACGTGTATATTGCCGAACTTTCAGACTCTAACTTACCGCAGCGCGTTTACAAACTCGCCGAACAGCTGCTGGACGGCTTCGCCTCACAAAAACAGCTGGAACTAGCAAGCAGCCAAAACTTATTCGCCGGCGCTGATGCCGGGGTCTGCTACCGCATAAATAGTGGCGGCGTGGAAGTCGAGCTCGATAACAAATTGTTGTATTTTCTTGAGCCCGGCGATTTTATTGCCCCCCTAGAGATTCAAAATGCTGGCGGTGAGCTAGTGTTCAAATGCAGCCAACCGGTTAGCTTACAAACCTACGCCTGGGAAGATATTGCCGCCATGCTGCAACACGATGCATCGCGCATGAACACCTGGATGCAGTTCCAGGCAGCGAGCAATACTATTGTTCTGCACGCACTAGCACGCTACCGCGACCCAGTTAACTTGCCGCATAGTGAACAACTTAATTTTGCACCCGGTGAAACAATTATCAAGCAGGGCGCAACATCGACGCATGTGTATAAACTATTGGAAGGTTGCGCGGAGGCCTCACAGCAAGGCGTTAAGGTTGGCGATATCAAGGCTGGTGAGATTTTTGGCAGCCTGGCGGTGTTCACCGGGCAAAAGCGCACGGCGACCGTGACTGCGATACAAGCCTGCAGCGTGCAAGCCATTAACGAAGACGATTTTATCGACATGCTGCGCCTGCAGCCAAATACCTGCCGTACCATGTTCGAAACAATGGCAGGCCGAATAGTCGACCTTAATGAAGCCATGCTGGCGCTGGAGCCAGAAGAAGCTTAGAGCTCCCCGAAAAGATTTTGTTCTGTTATAGTTCGCCGCCGGCGGGCGGAAAATTCGGAGTGTAGCTCAGCTTGGTAGAGCACTGCGTTCGGGACGCAGGGGTCGGAGGTTCGAATCCTCTCACTCCGACCAATCGATAAATATTGCTTAAACAAAAGGGGCGAAAGCCCCCTCATTCTAGCAGTCAATGCTTAAGCGCAACGCCTACGCTTGACACCAACCAAACCGATTAAAGCGGAGCCAAATAGCCATGCGGCGGCGGGTAATGGAATCGGTGGTGGTGGATTAGTTAAAACGGTGGAAAGCCCACTGTTCAATGCAGTGGTAATCTGCGAGCTGTTGAGGCGTTCACCGTCATTAGTTGAGCCCGCTGCCTGCATCAGATTCTCGGCCATAACGATATGATTGAGCCCCAAATTGTGGCCAATTTCATGCGCCACGACACTGGCAATGACTTCCTGGCCGCCGGTGAAACTAAGCAAGTTAGTACCAACGAATTGGGTTACCCCATTACCACCGACTACCCCAACACCCGAAGCCGAGTTTTCGCCGGGAGCACTGCCGCCAATCATGTTAACGAAATACATATTGATCACATTCGGATCTGAGTTATTTACACCGGCAGCGTTGGCGGCGTCAATGGTTCGGAATAAACCAGGGCCATCGTTAGCGAAGGTAGAGTTCCAGTTAGTAGAGGGGAGGAAATCCACGTCTATGCCTGCTTGAGCCCAAATATCGTCAATAAAGCCCTCAATAATCGATTGCTGGCCGGAATTGCCAAAGGACTCTGCCGGGCTAGTGCCGTTATCGTTAGCAACGATGATAGGCTGAACTCGCACTAGCTGGGTGATATCCATTGCTGGATTTATTGCAAGCGCCGCAAACGCTGAGGGAGCGCCGCCAAAGAGGGCCAAGGTGGCGATAAAATGCATGACGAAGCGTGATCTACGGGCCATTTTTTAATCCTTAGCCATTGCTGTTAAATTGGGAATTTACACTTCGCCACAGCGTACTATCTGTCCTGAGGAGGTTCCAGTGACTTATTACCGATTACATTATGCGTTCTGGGCATTGGCTTCTAATTATCGAAAGTCCAACTATGAGAAAAGAGTTTAGGTGCAAGCTGTTGCACGATACAACAGCACAATGACAACTTCCTGCGGCACGGCCTGATCGGCTTCAATCACCGATTCACCCTCAAACCAGTCCCAACATTGATCGTCGTTTTGTTTCACTCTTGACGCATTTGCGTTAATCGTTATCGGACCCGAGGCTTCTTTGCCTATAGTCCATGTGGAGCATAAATCTCCCGCACATTCCGATTTATACTGAATTTCGCGTTTGTCTGAATACCACCACGTCACCTTTTCAGCCTTAAATTCGTTGTTTTCCTTGTCAACGGTTTTCACCACCACGTTCTCGGGTGGAACATCATGCGGTGCACCATTACTGTTGCAAGCACACAACAATGCGAGAGCAATAGCTGTCGATAGTTTTCTCATAAATTTTCCACTAACCGAATTCAAGGATAAAGTTACTCTTAATGTAAGTTGTTTGCCAGGTAAGAAAGTTCACTCTCTATAACCTAAGAAATACCAATCCTGACCCTTAGCCCTAGAAACTGGGAGGGGTGCAGGCGCTGATTAATTCGCAAACTTCTCTACCAGTGTTTTTAAAATAATGCGGCTGACTGCTTTTAAAGTAATACGCATCGCCAGGTTTCAGTGTTTTTGATTGCTTGCCCACCGTCACCTGCAGATAACCCTTTAAAACAATGCCGCATTCCTCGCCTTCGTGGGTAAGTGCTTGTTTTCCCGTACTCACACCGGGTTGATAACACTCATGTATCAGCTGAATGGCATGGTTGTTTAGGTTGGCGCCCACCTGCCGATAGGAAATGCCGCCTTCGCCGATCTCGACCAGTTCATCCGCGCTGAAGAATACTTTTTCAACAACCTCATAATCGCCTGAAAAAAAATCGCCCAAACTGATAGGAATGCCGTCCAACACTTTTTTCAACATGCTCACTGTCGGGTTAACGGAGCCCGATTCGATTTGGGAAATCGTTGCGTTGGAAACACCAGAAAGCTTTGCTAACTGTCGTTGTGACAAACCCCGTTGCAGGCGTGCTTCGCGCAGGTGCAATCCTATTTCGCGATCCATCACGTAACCCCCATAAAAGTGTTTAGTATATTTAACATTTTTGCCGATTAGCACATAAAAATCAATGCTTTAACTATTTTCATATAACCCATTGTTTAACATACGAAATGCTCGTTAAACTCGCACCGACAAGCCCTCTCAAGCCGTGGAGATAACGATGGAACTTCAACAAAATCATATTGACGCCTACTGGATGCCGTTCACCTCCAATCGTGATTTCAAGAAAAAACCCAGAGTGATTGTCGGCGCGGAAGGTCACTATTACACCAGTTCCGATGGCGCCAAAATTTACGACTCGTTTTCGGGTTTGTGGACCTCAGGCGTTGGTCACTGTCATCCAAAAATTGTCGAGGCCGTGCAGCAGCAGGTGTCAACCATGGATTACTGCATGGGGTTTCAAGTCGGCAACGACAAAGCCATACAACTCGCTGGCGAATTGACTGAGATAGCGCCTGCTGGTTTCAACCGCTGCTTCTTTACTAATTCCGGTTCCGAGTCAGCAGACACCGCATTAAAAATCGCACTAGGTTTTCATCGCGCCAAAGGCGCATCCCAACGCAC
Source organism: Pseudomonadales bacterium (assembly GCA_051008535.1). Classification (GTDB taxonomy): domain Bacteria; phylum Pseudomonadota; class Gammaproteobacteria; order Pseudomonadales; family JAUIET01; genus JBBKXJ01. The sequence goes on from JBPCXM010000563.1 coordinate 6,246, forward strand.
CCGCCTTGTCGGTCGCGAACGCGGCTATCACGGCGTAAATTTTGGCGGTATTTCTGTGGGGGGCATTGGCGCCAACCGCAAAGCCTTTAGCGCCAATCTTCTGCCCGGTGTCGACCACTTACCGCACACGCACAACCTCGAGCAAAATGCTTTCACCAAGGGCCAACCGCAGAAGGGGGCGCATTTAGCCGACGAGTTGGAGCGCTTGGCTGCATTGCACGATGGCGCCAATATCGCCGCGGTTATCGTCGAACCTGTGGCGGGCTCTACCGGCATATTGCCGCCGCCTGTTGGCTACCTGCAACGGTTGCGCGAAATTTGCGATAAATACGGCATTTTGTTGATCTTCGACGAAGTCATTACCGCGTTCGGCCGCGTCGGTGAATCCTTCGGCGCCGAACGTTTCGGCGTTATGCCCGACATTATCACCATGGCCAAAGGTCTGACCAACGGCGTTATCCCGATGGGTGCGGTGTTGGTACGCGATGAAATATACGACGCATTTATGCAAGGCCCGGAGCATATGGTGGAGCTGTTTCATGGTTATACGTATTCCGGTCACCCGGTCGCAGCAGCAGCCGGTCTGGCGACGCTGGGTGTTTACGCGGAAGAAGGCACTTTCCAACAGGCGCGTGAGTTGGAAGGCGTGTTCGAGGAAGCAATCCATAGTGTGGCCGACCATCCAAAAATCATTGACGTTCGCAACTTCGGTCTGATGGGCGCGATCGAACTCGCACCGCTTGAAGGAGCCGCGGGCGCACGGGGCATGGAAGTACATAAGCGTTGTTTCTGGGAAGAAAACCTCGCCATGCGCGCCGGCATGGATATTCTGCAGTTCTCGCCGTTTCTGAATTCCCGGCCTGACGATATTTCCATGACTTTTGATGCGGTGAGAAAAGTTCTGGATAGGATCGATTAAAACGGAACTGACCGAAACAATCTTTAGCCCGTGGCGGGCTAAACCGGGTAAAAACTTCCGGGACACGCCGTAAATCCATCCCTGGAGGCTCGATCCCTAGCATCCCTGCTAGGGACGGTCCCCGAACTTTTCACTCAATTCAGCCTTTGTCTTCAATATCGCGGCATTTAAGGGTGCTCCGTTAAACACCCTCATTCAGTAAGTCATGTCGTGAATAGACCGATTCAAGCATCGCCTAACGCCTTATATTTGCTATTCTTTTTCTAGTACCAAAAAAATTCGCCGATCTTGTCAACCTAATCCAACTTAGGGGGTTAAAGAGTATACAAATCATGGAATCGGAGAAAATCTTATGAAACATATAGCATTAACATTTAGCATCATTACCGCCGCCGCTACCTTATCTACTGCAGCCTTTGCCGATGCCGCAGACCGCCTGGACCGTTTCGGTGACCGTGTCGATCACCGGCTGGACAATAAAGGCGATCGTATCGACCGGCGTCTCGATCACCGTGGCGACGTCGCGGATCGCAAACTGGACCGTAAGGGAGATCGGGTGGAACGACGCTTCGACCATAAGGCCGATGTCGCCCGCGACCACGGCAAGGATGGACTGGCCACGCGCCTGGAGCGCCAGGGCGATCGCGCCGACCGGCATTACGACCGAAAGGGAGACCGAATTAATCGCAATCTGGACCGCAGGGGCGACCGTGCAAATCGTCACTTCGACCGCAAAGGCGACAGAATTAACAGACGTCTGGACCGAGCGGCTTACGCAAAATAATTATGATGTTAACGAGAGCGGTGCTGTAGGCGCCGCTAGCGTTTGAATCGGGGACACGATTGGATAACTCGCGAGCATTGGACCGATTCCTGGAGAGCCAGGAACGCAGAGCCTACAAAATGGCATTCTATGCGACCGGCGATCGCGAGGAAGCATTGGAGATTGTGCAAGACGCCATGTTCAAACTGGTGGAAAAATACGCGCACAAAAGCGAGGCCGATTGGGGGCCGTTGTTCACCCGCATCGTGCAAAACCGGATAAAAAACTCGTATCGCAAACGTGCAATGACACAGCGTTGGCAGCAATGGTTTGGTGCCAACAGCGAAGACAAAGGCGATGCAGAAATACGTTTGCCAGCCGATACACATAGCGATCCGCTGCGCGAATCGCACGATTCAAAGTTTGTTACCGCGTTGGAAGGGGCATTAAAAGCTTTACCGACTCGGCAACAGCAAGTGTTTTTGCTGCGTGCCGTACAGGGGATGGATGTTAAGCAATCGGCGTTTGCAATGAGTTGTTCCGAGGGTAGTATCAAAACCCATTACTCGCGAGCGATTCACAAACTAAAAGACCAATTGGGAATATTTAACTTATGACGACTGAACGTGATAAAGCCGAGGAGCAAATCGTGGAGGCTGCGCAGCAACACTGGCAGAAAGACGAACAAGAGCTGGACGCCGATACTTTGCGTGCGCTGCGAGGCATTCGACATAGCGCTATTGAAAAATTTAAGCGTAAGTCTGCCTGGACCACCTGGCTGCCGGTTTCCGGCGCAGCGCTGGCCACCGCGCTGGTGGTGGCCGTCGTCTGGTGGCCGCAGCAGGCCGACATAGCGCCCGATATTCAAATTGCAGACCTGGACATTTTGGCCGTTGACACCGATCTGGAATTACTCGAAGAACTGGACTTCTACTTATGGCTGGAAGAGATACGTGATGAAAGCTCTGCGGGTTAGTGTTTGCATAGCCCTATGGCTGACAGGGGTGCCGGGGACGGCGCAAGAGGACGAGATCCCTTCGGCCGACTTTCTGGATTTCCTGGCAAGCTGGGACGTGCAGGATCAAGAGTGGTTGGACAACGAGCTGGAGAATGTAAACCGTGAGCACGGCAATACGAACGACGAGGAAACGAGCGATGTGGACTAAACATTTCGTGTGGCTGACGCTCATCATGTCGTTTCATTTGAGCGCCGCGCCGCAGTGGCAGGACCTGAACGCCGAACAACAAAAAGCTTTGCAACGCATGGAACAGCAGTGGGATGAACTGCCTGGGCAACGACGCGAGCGTATGTTGCAAGGCGTGCAACGCTGGCAAGGAATGACAGACGAGCAACGCGGCGCAGCGCGCAAACGCTTCCAGCGCTGGCAAGCACTAAGTCCCGAACAAAGGAAGCGCGTGCGTGACCGTCACGCTCGGTTCAAAAAGCTCTCGCCCGAGCAGCGTGACCGCCTGAGGGAACGGCGCAACTGGTACAAAGACCTGCCGGTAGAGCAGAAAAAACGCTTGCGCAAACGCTGGCGCAACCTGTCGCCGGAACAACGGGCGCGTGCAAAAAGAACATTACGCGATAGGCGTACCCCTTGAAACTGATTATAGCGCTGACTCTTTTTTTTAGCATTCTCTCCGCCATCGCCAACGCGGAATCTGATTCCTATTTGCTGCTGTATGGCGGTGCTACGATCGCGGAAGAAGGCGATTACGGTGCCGATGTATCAATCACTTATGGTATTAACAAACAAAGCTGGCTGTCTTTCTCTGCCGCGCACGCGCCGGCAGTCGACAACGAGGATTTTGCATTGGCCACCAGTGGTTACGATCTCTCGATCGGTCAGGAATTTGATAAGCTGGGATTTAACTTGGGCGCGGCATGGTGGGGTAAACGCGGCGAGTTGGAGTCGCTGACTTACAGTGGCTCGGCGTATTTCAAGTTCAAAAAATGGCGCTTTACCATGCATGCAAACCAACGCGACTCGGAGTTTACCCCCGGTGATCTTGAAGCATTGCTGGACGACCTGGATGCTGTCTTAGAACAAGCGCTGCGCGAACAACTTGGCGAGCGTTTTCCAAATGCTGACTTCGATGATTTGCTAACACTCGAGCTAGATCTAGATACCGAAGTCACTGGCTATGGTCTGGGAATCGATTACTCGCCGAACGACACACTGAGTTTTAACCTCACGCATATGCACTATGATATTTCCCGTGACCGGAACCAAAGCGAACTAACGGCAGCACTCAACCGTACGCCTCGCGCCGATGCAGGCCAGAATTTACTAGCGAGGATAAACCAGCAGCTAGCCGTCGCCTTTGACGGGCTCGGTACGGAGTATAAAATCGGCTTATACGATTATACGACCTCGTTCAGCACAGATATTAATATCGGCGAAAATTCGCTGGCGTTCACATACACACAAGATAAGGACGCGATAGACGGGTCTTATCTACGCAACTTTAGCACCGACTGGATACAAGCGGTAAGTGCGCAGATTGATCTGCGGTTTACTTTAGGGGTGAGCGATACCGAAGCGCGAGATCTTACGGCCTATGGTGGTATCGGCATTTACTACTACCATTAATGGATCGTTACGGATTGTCCGGGTCTAACTCGAACGTTGCTACCAGCCAATCGAAATAGCGACCGTCGCTGAGAAATTCCAGATAGATTTCATGCACGAGGTGGATGAATTTACGTGTTCCGTATTCGCTGTTTCGGTCAAGCATGGTAAGTGTCAAAGCGACATTGCCGCCACGATTATACGGTTTTACAGTCGCGCGCGTCGGGTCTATGCGTCGATGTTCCGGTAGCGCAACGTCACGGCGCGATTTGAGGAAACGCTTAAAATCACGATACATTGGCGATGCCGCCGGCAATTCTGGTAGAACGGTATGTATGCGTAGCGCAGACTTGCCATGATCGTAGCTTAGATCGAAAGTCTGATTGTAATGCCAAACGATTCTGAAAGCGGCTTTGTTGCCGCTCACAGCACCGCGGCTAAAACCTTGAAACACTCCCCTCGCGGCATACTCCTCAAGGATATTGCCTATGGTTTCTAACGCTTTTTCTCTAGTGCGCAACGGCGCCCGTACCCGGCTCGGCGTTCAGCGAGATACCCGGTGGGTAATCGCGTCCGGAGGTAAACTCTTTGATCGCCTGACAGTTAATCAAGGTAGACAGCTTCTCGTCGCGCGCACTTTTATAGGCACGCGCCAGAGCCGCCTTGAACTCTTTCGGTTGGCGCACATATTCGCCGCGAGCGCCCAGCCCTTCCGCGAGCTTATCGTAGCGCAGGTTTTCCTGAAACAAGTACATATGCATTGAACGCGCCGACCGCACAGCATTGGGCCAGACTCCCCAGGCGTTATTATTGTAAACAATCGTGATTGTAGGCAGACCGTATTTCACCGCTGTATCGAGCTCGAACAAACTGTAGGCCATGCCCGCGTCGCTGGTAATACACAAACTTGGTGCTCCAGCATAACCGACCTGCGGCCCAACACCGCGTTGCACGGCGGCGCAGGCGCCCATCATCATTGCCATATCGGGGCCAATAGCGCCGTACTGATAGGGCGGAACAATCATTTGGCCCGGACGATAGGCACGCATATAGCGACCGGCAAACAAGCCGCTGGTCCAGCCACCTGCACCGGTTACGACAGCAAGTCGGTCGTCAGTGCCAGTATCGAGAAAGTCCTGCGTATCGCGCGCTATGACCGCAGGGTGCAAGTAACCGGTATCCTTGCTGTACTTCAAACCAAGCGCGTACACCTCATCAATTTTTGCTTGATAGGTTTCTTTCGCCGCTCTAATTTCCGTTACCCATTTGCGACGTTTCTTTTTCGGTAGTTGATCCGCCAGCGCTTCCAGAAAGAATGCTTCGTCGCTAACGATCCCCAAATCGAGGGGCCAGTTACGACCGAGGTCCTCCTGCTCTGGATGCACGCGAATAGTCTTCACGTCGGGATTGAAGCGATATTCGCCGGGGCTGGGCATGCAATACTGACCAACGAAAATAACCAGATCGGCACTCAACAATGCCTCAGGCGCGGTCATCGCGCACAGACGATGATCGTCGGGAAATGCGCCACGGGTAGGGCCCGAAGTCGTTACTGCGATTTCATTAACTTCTGCGGCGCGCCTAAGTGCATACCAGCCCTGGCGCTGAAACACACCCTGTCCGGCCACTATCAGCGGCCGCTCAGATTTATCAATCAAGGCCAGCGCCGCTTGTATTTCTTTTGGCGCTGGGTAAGCGCGCGACTCCGTACGATATTTCGACTTATCAAAATAGTCTTTCAGTTGCGACGCTTCCTTAAATCGCGCGCGCGCCACCTCGGCGGGAAAGTCGAGGTGTACCGGACGGGGCACACCCGATTTCAAGTTGCGAAAGGCGTAAGCGCCATACTCATGCACTCGGGCCGGGTCAATCAGTCGCTTGCCGTATTTTTTTAGCCCGCTGGTGAGCGGTTGCTGGTAAGCGGTCTGGATAAACTGCTCGCGGTCATCGCCCGCCAGTTGCATGTTACTAGCCAGCACTAGCAAGGGCGTGCGCGCGGCATTGGCCGCCGCGATATTCATCAACATATTCGTAAGGCCGGGCCCTTCGGTACCCGAGGTCGCAACCACTTCACCGGTGGCCCGTGAAAAGCCATCGGCCATCGCGCACATCGACCCTTCGGAGCGACCGCCGTAGGTTGGAATGCCCGCCGCCGCCAGCGCGTTGATCACTGTGTAGTTACCGGGGCAGCAAAACAAGGCGGCCAGTTCTTCTTTCTTGCAAAGTTGTGCAAACACTTCAGCGCCACTCATACCGCGACCTTCGAATTTTCCGGGGGCAGCTGCTTCTTCCAACGACTGTGAAAAATCTTTGGGAATGCGAATGGACGGAATGTCTACTTCGGGGATAGTCTCGGCGAAGGTTTTGGTGCCGGCACCGGCTGCTAGTGCGCCTACGCCTACGGCAGAACTGCTAAGAAAATCGCGGCGTGAAAACGCACTGTCTTTGCGCGGTGAGTGATTTTGCCTAGTTTTTGTATCGTGTTTAGCATTCATCATTATGCTCTCGATCGTCTATTATTACGATTTTCGACAATACTCTTTCGCGTCGACGATAATACGACACGCGCGAACTGCGTTCTATTCTGCAAGTGCCGGTCGCTGATCAGCCGGCCAAAGGCTACGAACAAAATTCACCAAATGCCAGATATCCGTTTCTTCTTTAATCTGAAAACTAAAGGGTGGCATTGCAACACCGGCACCGTCACGAATGCTATGAAAAATTTCACCTTCGCTGGTGCCGCTGTACCAGGCCTCGGGTTCGGTCAGGTCGGTGGCATCGGCGATGACATCGACTTGCGCCTTGCCATTTGTGCCGTGACACTCGGTGCAATATCGCAGATAAAGTGCTTTACCCTTTGTGACTGATGCGCTGCTATAGGGCACTGGACTCTTCAGCGCTTTGAAGTCGACTGATTCCTCTGCCATCACTTCACTAATAGACGATAATATGGTCGTTAACCCTGCAACAGCAATTAGATGTTGAAATTGCATTGTATTCATCGACTCCAGTCCGCAAACAACGGTTCCGACGTTTGCACTTCTTCCGGTAGCAAATTCTGGTGGCCTTCAACCGGGCTCACACCATCCTCTACCTCATAAACCAACAACATGTTACCCGGCATTTGGCCAAACATGCCATATCCCGAACTGACAAATAAGCGTTCACCGTGAACAACGACACCGCTTAAGTCGATTGCGCCACCGTGGCCATCGATTCCGTTGCTCCCTTTATAGGATCGGTTGGTATCGATCACTTTAAGCAGCTTACCACTGTCACTGGCAAGAATTCGCAGCTTGCCGTCCAACGCGCCGGCGTAAATCACACCATTGGCAAGCAACGGCGCGGCCGACTGACCGTAGTAAAAGGAACAAGGGGGCCATGGATCACGCGCCTTGCCGCTGCGCATTTCGGCCAGGCCGATCTGTGGTGCGTCGGCCGGGTCGAATTCGCAACCGCGTTTTACGCTGTGCGACCAGCTAGGCTCGCCGGATTTTAGCGCTACCGCGAAAATGCCGGGGCGCGGAACATAACCCGGCGTATCACGTGGTGGATCGGCGATAGTGACGTAAATATTTTTCTTATCGCTAGCAACACCCCAATGGATGCCGCCGTTCGACGTGCCCATACTCAGGCGTTGACGCCAAATCAATCGACCTTTCTTATCGGGGTCCAGCGCGAATAATTCGCCGGACTTCTGCCCAGCAAGTACGTAGTCCTTACCGCTTGCATCTTGCGCAAGGCTAATCGCACCACCAAAGTCGAAGTCCGGGCCCGCGTTTTCAGGGCAATTGGCGCCATTCAGCTGGCAGGCGCCATTCCAGACGTCATTGGCCAACGCCTGGAAGCTCCAGCGTGGCTTACCAGTATCGAGGTCGAGGGCAATCACCGCATCGCTGGTGTCGGTTGCGGGCAAGGAGGTGTTTTCGCCGCTGCCGACATACAGCAGGTTACGCTTGGTGTCGATTGTGGGCGTGGTCCAGATTGCAGCGCCGGACGGCCCCCACATTTGCGTACCCGCTTTATTAAGTTTGGTTTTCTTTGCCTCACTGGTATTGTGATATTCCCAAACGATCTTACCGGTCATGGCATCTAGTGCCGCCACGCCGCCATGCGACCGGCAGCAGGAGTAAGTATCGAGCCCGGCCACCGCCACTTCAAACGATGAAATAGGAACATATAGCGAGTCGTCGTGAAACGCTAGCGAGCCACTGATAACCGACGTTGGAAACCAGCGCAATGATTGCTGCCAACGCAAGCTACCCGTATTGGCTTCAACCGCATACGCGGTGCCAAGATCGTCGGCGAAAAACAACGTCGGTACATTGTCGCTGGTTACATTGAGATTGATCGCGGAGCGCACCGTGCTATTCGCGCGAAAGCGCCAGTGTACGCAACCACTAGCCTGGTCTAGCGCTAGCAAATTACCGTTCGCCGTGCCGAAAAAAAGAATGTGCCCTACTGCTGCCGGCTGCGAACGCATTTCGGTGCCACCCGGCACGGCGAGCGACCACTTTAACTTTAGGCGACTCACATTCTCCCGATTCAACGCAACTCCCGTCGTAATGTGGCGTAGGTTAGCGGCACCAAACCCCCAGTTAGCGGTTACTGGCGAGCTCACCTTAAGCGGTTTGGTATTTTTACAAGCGTTTTTGGTAATCCATTCATCGCGCATTGCACTGCCAACCGTAGATAAAAAATTTGCCAACTGCTGGCGTTGTTGCGCACTCAGCGCCGCGCCCTGTTGTTGCATGCGGCCGAATTCCAACGCTTTCAAAATGCGCGATGCCTGCATTTGTTGCAGGTTCGACAGACTGGGCGCCCGCGTTTGCGCCGGTCGATTATGGCAGGTGGCGCAGTGTTGCTGGTAAAGCTTTTCTGCCGCCAGGACTTTCGCGAACGTACTCTCCACTGCAAGCAACAATGAAATTGTTAGAATAGCGCATACACCTTTCGAGACTTGCAATATTATTCTCCGTGTGCGCCTGGTAGCGCAAAGGCCTGCAAGTAGTCACCCTTCGGCCGGTCTTCAAACATATGATGGCCACCGGCTGCTACAACTACATATTGCCGGCCATTGGCCATGTAAGTCATGGGCGTTGCTAGCGCGTCAACTGGCAGTTCTGCATGCCACAGCATTTCGCCATTAGTGCTATCAAAGGCACGTAGTAGTTTATCGGTAGTCGCGGCAATAAAGAACAGGCCACTGGCGGTGATAATACCACCGCCCAAATTGGGCGTGCCCCAGTTGATATGAAACGGCAGGCGCATGGGCGCCATGTCGTGCACTGATCCGAGGGGCTTTTGCCACAGCCATTCGCCACTGCTCAAATCTAACGCGGCCAGTTTACCCCAAGGTGGCGCGGTGCAGGGCATACCCAACGGTGAGATAAGCATGCCCACTTCCATATCATATGGTGTGCCGCTCATGACCATGCGCCAGTTATAACCTTCTATGCTAACCTCGCCCTGCTCTACAGCGCCAGCCCTGGCGACGAGGCGGGCGCGGCTTGCCACAGTGCTATAGTTAACCACGAGCAAATTCCTTATTGGGTCTATCCCGGCGCCCCCCCAGTTCGGGCCACCCAGGCTACCCGGTAACATGAGCGTCCACTGACTCGTAATTGGCGTAAACAGACCGAAGTGGCGCGACTCATCAATAAGTTTTCGACAACGACCTTTGTCCCAAGGCGTTAAACCCCAGGCGTCATTTTTCGTTAAATCCGCCGGTAACAAAGGGGCGGGCAGTAGTGGAAACGGCTGTGTTGGCGCTGGCATTTCTTCGGCCAGCGATTGTTGCGGCACCGCGCGTTCTTCCACCGGCCATAGCGGTTTGCCGGTTTCTCTGTGCAATGCGAAAACGAAACCTTGTTTGGTGAGTTGTATGACGGCTGGCTGCAATACATCGTCAATTAGTAGGTCGGTGAGAATCGGCTGCGCCGGCATGTCGTAGTCCCACAGATCGTGGTGCACTATTTGATAGTGCCACACCACCTCCCCGGTCGATGCGCGCAAGGCGACCACACTGTTCGCGTAACCATTGTTGCCCGGCCGCCTAGCGCCGTAGTAGTCTGGTGACGGCGCGCTGGTCGGCAGAAACAGTAAATCTCTGTCGCTATCGGCGCTCATAGGCGCCCATACATTCGCCGCCCCACTCACCGTTTGCGGCTGGCCAGGCCATCTCTCCTTATCGCTTTCTATTTTCGGAACGGTGTGAAACGTCCACAAAGCGCGGCCAGTTTGGGCATCAAATGCTTGTACTGTGCCAGGCGGTGCAACGGCCTTAGCAAAATCTACTACGCCGGAACCAACGATGACGCTGTTGTTGACCACAAGCGGCGGTGACGGGTGGGTAACATCGCCACGCGGGAAGGAGTTGTCTTGTTCCTGTAAATCGACCTCGCCCGCTTTACCAAAAATGGTGCAGGTTTTTCCAGTGCGGCTATCCAGGGCGACGAGGCGGCGGTCATGCGTGGCAATATAAATACGCTGCTCGCAGAATTGGTTTTTTTTCTCCCGCTCCCAGTAGGCCAAACCTCGACAGTTGTATGGACGAGCTACGGTGCGATCAATTTCGGGGTCAAAAGCCCAGCGCTGTGCGCCGGTGATAGGGTCGAGGGCGACAACACGCGACAGCGATGTGCACAGCGCCAAGTGACCACCGGCATGGTCTGGCAGTTTTATTGGCGTGGACTGAAAAGACGTTTTATCGCGTTGTTGTGGGGCGATGCTAGCAAGATCGCCGGTCTGGAAAGACCAGGCAAGTTCCGGTTGTTCAACATTGGTAGAATCAATTTGCGTCAACGCTGAGTAGTGCCGACCGCCGGGTCCTCCATATTCCGTCCATGCCCAACCGTTACCGGCGGCGAGCAAGGCAAAGATAAAACAGCAAGTCCTGGGACGAGCCACTATTGATCTGTTTGCAGGCGAATCAAAGTGGGCTGTCCATCCTCGATCTGCCAACTGGGGAAATTTGAATTGCTGGTATACACGCTGCCGTCGTCGGCAATTTCAATATCACGCGTAAACGTACGCTGCCTGGACATTGGGTAAACTTTCCATTCCTCGGTCTTAATATCGAACGCCATCAAAGTATCCGACTGATTGCCGTTAACCCACACTACACCTTTTTTACGATCAACATTGAGCGAATACGGCGTCTCGCTTTTTAACGGCAAGTCGTAGGTCGAAAATTCCTTCTGCCGCGGATCATATTTGGCGATCTTCCCAGTGGAAAAGCTCACTATCCATACATTGCCCTCAGCGTCGCAACGCAAGCGACGCGGCGCTTTGAATGGCGTTTTAATCATAGTGATCTTGCCTGTTGCAGGGTCAATATGGGCTATATCGTCAGCATACAGTCGGCCTACCCAAACGCTGCCGTCTGTAGGAGAGACATCAATGCCGTAGGGCATCGGGAACCCACTGTTGTCCCAATCGTAGTCAGGCGGTGTGGCAACATCGCCTTTTGCCAGCCTTCTTTTAACGAACCAGAGAATCACGCGCTCTTTGATACCGCGCGGCGGCAAGTCATAGTAAGTAAAAGTTTTTGTTTTGCGATCAAACATCGCCACTTGCGACGACAGGGCCAGCGTAAACCAGATATTGTCATCGGCGTCGGCACGAATGGTATGCGGGTAAAAACCATCGTCCATAGGGTAGCTGGTAAACGTTTTCGTTTTCGGATCAAACTCCAGCAACTGGCGCTGCATGGAGGGCGTAATAAACAGGTGGCCATCGCGGGGCGACAATGCAAATGAATGAACACCTAGATAGTTTTCAGTTTTTGGGTAGCTCTTAAAACGGTTTCCCAGAATACCACCCACCTGATCTCCTTCGGCATGCGGCACCTTATGCACTTGGTACTGCCCAGTACCAGGGTCAACTTCATAGATACGATCCATCAAGTTATCTCCGACATAGACCTTGCCGTTGGGATGCAAAATGAAATCGTGCATTTGCGAAAAGCCGTCGCCGATCGCCCACTCGGTAATCTTCGTGGTACTCAAGTGGGGCTGCCAGATTTCGAAGTGTGGCAAATCGGCATAGCTCTTGGTCAATGCGGGATAGGCTTCTGCAAGCCCCTTGGCTAACGGCGCCATAAAATCGGCCGCTACCTGCGCACCATAAAGGTTCATCCGCTCGATAATTTCGGCCCATTGTGCTTCGCTACGCTCGGATCGCATAAACACCGAGGCTTGCTGATGACAATAAGCGCAGTGCAATAAAAAATGCTCCCGCGCCTTGGCGGGGTCTTTATGCCAATCGAAGCTCAACTGCGACAACCATAAGTTGGAGGGCTTGCTGTTGGCGGTCGCAAGCGGGTTGCTTAGCTTGTTGAGAACGATACTGGCGCTAGCCTGACCAGCGACAACTTTTAGCGTAGAGTCTTGGTAGCCTTGCTTGCGAATACGATATTCAAGGTGTTGTTCTGATGTTTGTTTAGTACCATCGCCTGCAAATTGGACGACACCTCGTTCGTCAGTAAATCGCGTTACCTGCGGTGCCGCCTTGTTAACAACACCCTCACGCGGATAGCCATTGTCTGATGTGTCAGTCTTTTTCACTCCGGATACGGTACGCGTCACCATCGCGAGGTGGACGGCATTACCCGAATCGTCGGTTACGTTTATTGCTTCGGCTTTGGCGAGAGGCAGAAAGCCTACACAACACAACATGCTGACAATCGTCAACCATGGGCTTTTTTTAATTGGATTAATTATAATATCCTAACATTCGAATTTGTTGGAGCAGTCTGACACAATCTATATTGCATGGCTACGTGCTCAAAGGTCTCAACGGCAAACCGTGGCGTGATCAACCAGCATAGACTCACCGCTGACATAGGACGCACGGTCGCTGCACAACCAGGCGCAGTTTTGCGCTATCTCTTCAGGTTTACCAAATCGACCACAGGGTACGCTATTGCGCACCATTTTCTCTACCTCTTCACCAATGGCGAGGGTTTCTTCCAACATTGGAGTGCGGATGCTACCAGGCAGGATAGCATTCACGCGGATACCTTCCTTCACCACTTCGCTAGCGGCAGTTTTGGTCAACCCCAACACACCGTGCTTGGCGGCACAATAGTCAGCCATTAACGGCACGGCTA
>JBPCXM010000564.1:0-5039 GCA_051008535.1 Pseudomonadales bacterium
GGCACACTGATATGTTACGAAGCCTTGGTGAACGGCGAGATCGACGTTTATGTTGAGTACAGCGGCACCTTGTTACAAGCCATTCTTAAAATGGATCACTTGCCCGTTGGAAAACATTTGAACGATGTTTTACAGCCGCTACACATCGAAAGCCTAGCCCACCTAGGCTTCAACAATACCTATACGCTCGCGATGAAACACCAGCTGGCGCAGACAAGAAACATAAATAGCGTCGATGACCTAAAAGACCATCCGGATCTAACGGTCGCTTTAAGCCACGAATTTCTGAATCGCGGCGACGGCTGGCCTGGCTTGAAACAAAAATATGCCCTGCCCTTTACGCCCACGGGTATTGAACATGGCCTAGCCTACAAAGCCATAGACCAACAGCAGATCGATATCACCGACGCGTATTCTACTGATGGTGACCTTGAGCGTTACGCACTCACGACATTGGCCGATCCGCACGCTTATTTTCCCGAATATCTGGCAATGCCCCTCGTACGCAGTGACAGCAACGGTGAAGCTAAACAGATACTTGGTTTGCTTGCGAATAGTCTAGACGATGGCGCCATGCGTCAATTGAACGCCGAGGTGTTGGTACAAGGAAAAAGTTTTTCCACGGTTGCAAGCGAATTTCTACACCGCTCCAAGCTCGTCGACGAACTAGACGCCTCCGACAACAGCCAGCAAATGTGGGCAAGACTACTACGCAACACTACAAGACATCTTAAGCTTACTGGCATTGCGCTGTTGTTGGCTTGCGTTATTGGCGTACCCGCCGCACTGCTGGCATACCGTTCAGAGCGCATTTCGGGCGCCGTACTTTACGTTGCCGCGCTGTTGCAGACGATCCCGTCTATCGCTTTGTTGGCATTGATGATTCCGCTATTTGGTATTGGTCAAGTGCCAGCCATCATTGCCCTGTTTCTATACTCTCTACTACCGATATTACGTAACACTATTACCGCACTAAAGACCATAGATCCGCTGTTACGGCGAGTGGCGGAAGGCATGGGGTTCACCACGGCACAGCAAATTCGTTATTTTTTTGTGCCAATGGCGCTGCCCAATATTCTCGGTGGCATTCGCATTGCGGCAGTCATCAGCATTGGCACGGCAACACTGGCGGCGTTTATCGGTGCGGGCGGCCTCGGCGAGCCTATTATGACCGGCTTGTCGCTGAACGACAGCCACCTTATTTTGCAAGGCGCCATACCAGCCGCGGTACTGGCTATTTTTACCGAACTGCTATTCGAATGGTTGGAACGCCTCTGGGTGCCCGAGCATATGCGTAGCGCACAACTTTCTTCTTAACTTGAGTCGTCTAATCTCTATGCCCTATCCAATAATATTCCTTTATGCGTTGATGCTATGCTTGGCGTGCAATTGCGCCAACACGCAGGCGGAGAATCACCCAAAGCCGACGCGTGCGTATAGTGACGCGCATCTGCACTATGTTAATTTCTTTCAAGAAAGCGAAGGCATGGCCGCGTTGTTAAAGGCAATGGATAAAGCCAACGTAGAGCACGCCATGATTACCGGCTTGCCAATCATCAAAAAATGGGCCGACACCGAACCGCAGAAACCAAAGTTCGTGTTCGGCGATGATGCAAATGTGTATTGGTACAGCCTCAGTGATGAGATTGTCGCCCGTGCCGTAACAAGCTTGCCATCGTCGCAGCGCAAGCGCCTGCACCCGTTTATTTGCGGGTTTAATCCTACTGACAAAAACGCCGTACAGCATGTGAAGCGTATGCTGGAGTGGTACCCGGACCTGTGGCAAGGTATCGGCGAAATCGTCACACGGCATGACGACTTAACCGCGTTGATCTACGGCGAATCTGCGCGCGCCAACCACCCCGCACTAACGCCAATCTACAAACTGGCGGCCAAGCACGATTTGCCGGTGATGATTCACAGCAATATCACGTCTGCGCGCATTAAGGAACCGCTGTACTTGACCGAGCTGGAGGAGGCGCTGCAGAAAAATCCGAATACACGTTTTATCTGGGCGCACGCCGGTACCAGTAATTCCATCAATCTGCGTAACGACCTGCATTTCCTCGACGAGGAAATCGAGCGCCTGTTGAAGACGTACCCCAATTTGTGGATCGATCTGTCGTGGAGTGTAGTGGAAGAACACTTGCTGAATTCAAAGGAGAAAATTAAAACTCGCTGGTTGAAGATTCTACAACGCCATCCTAAGCGCTTCATGCTCGGTTCGGACCTGGTCGGGAATTTCGACCGCATTGGCGCATTATTAGCAGAGTTCGACGATGTGCTGGACGCGTTGAGCGAAGAAGACGCACGCAATTTGGCACGCGATAATTTTTTGCGTGTGCTACCACAACGGCGTTAAACTGATCACCGATTTAACAAGGCTAGCAACGGAAAATAAAGTCACACAAGGTTCGCCGTTATGAATTTCGAAAAAGTCAGCTTTGCGTTTTTTATTGTTTTGTCGCTCACCCTCAACTTCGGTTTTTACATTGGCGATATCGATGATATTGACCATCACAATGTTTACGAGCTATACGCCGCCATTATCGTCAGTTTGATCGCCACAGTCATGAAGTTAGGCGACCGTACCCATCTGGGCGCCGTGCTGGTTGCCACCAGCCTGGTGGCGGATTTGCAGCTTATTGCTGCGGCGGTGGTGTGGGGTGCAATGACGCACTTTAGCGAAGCGGGAATGACACCGGCAGTCGTGGCCAGTATCGTCTCTTTGTCTGCCGGCGCCGTGCTGGCTAATATCACGTCGGTGATACTGCTGATAGTCGAAACCACGGTGGTACGCCACTAGAAGGTTACGACGGAGGTAGAGCGATGGAGCATGTATTCTATTTACTGCTACGCCGCCTGCGGCCGCCTATTATTCTTATCATTACCGTTTACGCCATTTCGATTCTAGGCTTCGTGCTGATTCCTGGGCAGGATGACCAAGGCAACCCGGTGCGAATGGATTTCGGCCACGCCTTTTATTTTGTCAGCTTTATGGGGTCAACGATTGGATTTGGCGAGATCCCGTATGCATTTACTCCAGCGCAACGGGTTTGGACTACCTTCACCTTGTACTTGACCGTCGTGTCCTGGGTGTACAGCATAGGTACTATTCTGGCTTTATTCCAGGAGCCCAATTTTCACCGCCTGGTCAAGCGTACCAATTTTTCCCGCCGCGTGAGGTGGATACACGAACCCTTCTTTTTGGTATGCGGTTATGGCGTTACCGGCAATTTATTAGTACACAGCCTCGACTCGCGTGGCATTCAAACGGTTGTGATCGATTCTGACCAACGGCTTCTCGACCAATTGGACGCCGACAGAATAGGTTTGTCGGTGCCATGCCTGTGTGCGGACGCCGCTGACCCGGATGTGTTAACCCTTGCCGGCATTCAAAACGATCGCTGTGTAGGTGTGCTGGCATTGACCAACGACGACCATACCAACCTATCGGTCGCTATCGACAGCAAGCTGGTCAAGCCGGGTCGGCTGGTCATCAGTCGTACCCAATCGAAAGAAACAACCGCCAACCTAGCATCTTTTGGCACTGACGTTATTATCGACCCGTTTGAAACGTTCGCCGACCACCTTATTCTAATTTTACGCGATCCCTACAAGCATCTGATCCACGAGTTAATCGTCAACCCGCATCATAATGTATTGACCAATCCACACCAAAATACGGGTGGGCGCTGGGTTATTTGCGGCTATGGGCGTTTCGGTAAAGCGCTAGAAGCCAAGTTTAAAGAAAATAATATCGCTATGACTTTTATCGAAGTGGACCCGGAAATGCGTGACGCACCCGAGGGGACCATTTTGGGTGTTGGCACGGAAGCGGAAACACTGTTGCAAGCAGGCATAGAAAACGCAGTGGGTATCATCGCAGGCACCCCCGACGATGCCGACAACCTCTCTATTATTATTACTGCCCGCGACATCAAACCAGATTTAATCACAGTGGCGCGGCAGAATATTGGGTCCAACAAACCAGTATTCCGCGCGGCGGACGTCAACTTGATCATGGAATCAGGCCGTATTATTGCTCATGAAATCTACATGCATATCCGAACACCGCTGCTGATGGACTTTTTCAACCAGCTGCGCCAATGTGATGACCAGCAGTCGAGGCAGTTGCTATTAAGTATTACTGCCGTCCTACAGGAGTTTGAACTCAACGTATGGACACTGAACGTTGCAGCGAACGAATCACCAGCAATAGACAATGAACTGCGAACAGGCCACACGGTGAAGCTTGGATTTCTGACCCGAGACCCTCGTGACCGGCAAAAATCGATACCAGCGCTGGCCTTACTTATCAAGCGCGACGGCGAGTTCCTAATGCAGCCCGATCGGTCCGTACGCTTGCAGGTTGGCGATCAAGTACTATTTTGCGGTCAAGCTCAAGCAAAAGTCTTTATGCACTGGACCATCAACAATCACAATGTGCTGCGCTATATCAAAACCGGCGTGGAAAGACCGGACGGCTTGGTTTGGCGTTGGCTGTACGATAAGCAGCGGAAGCGGCGGAAGCTCGAGCGCGCGTCGTAAGAACGTTATTCAAATATTTGGTTAAGTGCGGCATACTGCAACAGCATAATAGTTTTGGCATCACAGATTTCACCACGCTGAATCATTTGCAACGCTTCGGCGAAAGGAAGCTCCAGCACTTCGATGTCTTCGCCATCACCTTCCAAACCACCACCCCCACCAATTCTCGCATCGGGTGAATACTCGGCGATAAAAAAGTAAATCTTTTCCGTCACCGCACCGGGACTCATAAATACTTCGAGTACCTTTTCTACGTGTTCTAGCTGATAGCCCGTTTCTTCCTCCGTTTCTTTGCGAACGCATGTTTCAGGATCGTCTTCGTCGAGCACTCCCGCACAAGTTTCAACTAAGGTTCCCTCGTACCCGTTGGCGTAAGCCGGGTAGCGAAACTGGCGAATGAGCACAACGGTTTTTTGCGCCTTGTTGTAGAGCAGAACAGTGGCGCCGTTACCGCGATCATACGCCTCACGGCTTTGTGTTTGCCAACT
>JBPCXM010000565.1:0-15936 GCA_051008535.1 Pseudomonadales bacterium
AGCCAACATAATCATTGAGCGCGAGTTGTGCGATGGCTTGTTCAATTTGGTCCAATGTAGCGTACTCAGATTTAAACCTAACGGCAGATAATAGCGCAACCATGCTGCGAATGCATTGACCAGGGCGACTCGCTGTATGTACGCTTTATTCGAATCACTACACTAGCTACAGGATAAAGTTATGAATTGTTTGGTTATAGGTGGCAGTGGTCCGACCGGTCACTTCATCATCGACGGTTTGATCAAACGCGGGCACCGCGTCGTCATGTTGAATCGTGGCCTGCATCCGATTGCGGAGACGCCGCAAGATATCGAGCATATCGTCTGCGACCCATACGATGCTGCGGCATTGACGGCGGTCCTTGGCGCGCGCAGCTTCGATTTGTGCATAACGACCTACGGTAGATTACGTGCCATCGCGGAGATTATGCAGTCCAGGGTTGGGCACTTTATCTCGGTAGGTGGAGCGCCAGCTTATCGCGGTTATATGAATGCAGAATTGTATGAGCCGTCCGGTTTGCCGGTGCCGATCGCAGAAGACGCACCGTTGGTTGACTCGCCTGAGCAAGACGAAAAAGGTTACCGCATTGTCAAAACGGAACAGGCACTATTCCGTTGCATACCACAGGCGACACACTTTCGTTACCCCATGGTTTATGGGCCATACCAACTGGTGCCGCGCGAGTGGTGTATTGTGAAACGCATTGTCGACAAACGGCCGCATATTATTGTGCCAGACGGCGGTCTTACATTGAGTACCTTCGGCTACGCCGAAAATCTCGCGCATGCAATATTGTTGGCGGTAGATAAGCCCGCTTCAGCACGCGGTCAAATTTACAACTGTGGCGATGAGATGTGTTTGAGCTTGCGGCAGGTGATCGATGTCATCGCCAAAGCGTTGGGGCACGACTGGGAAGTCATTTCTATGCCTGCCACATATGCTTTGCCAGCATTGCCGATGCTGATGCAGCCGCAAACCACACACCGAGTGTTAGATATTGCGAAACTAAAACAACACCTGGCGTACACTGATGTGGTCGCGCCTGCGGATGCCCTGGCATACACGGCACATTGGTTGTTGGAAAACCCACCACAACCTGGTGGCACAGAAGAAATGGTGTTGCAAGATCCGTTCGACTATGCGGCCGAGGACAAGCTAGTCGCTGCATGGAAGGATGTAAAACGGCAGATGCCAGGCGAGAGTATTTTTAAGGAACTGCCTGGAGTGGGCATGTCTTATAGTGGTCCCGGTGGCCGCGTCAGGAGCCAGGCCGAGTTTAAGTGATGCGGCGAGAAAGAATCGTGTTAACCAAAAACGGCTTCCGGTGTGTTATCAAAATTTTCTGCCAGCGTGTTAATAGTAATACGCATAATCTCGCGAAATACTTTATCTCGGTCATCATTGGCGACGATGGGGATATTTGCACGATCGGCTTCTGACAGAAGATAAGACTGCAACCCCCAGATTTCGTCGAACGATTTTAGGTAGCGGTCGGCGCGTCGTTGTCGAACAGCGCTGCCGCGGCCCTGAATTCTTTGCCGCAGCACTTTGTGCTTCAGCACGGCCAACATGATTGGGATCACTGTCGCGTCTTCACCGGGCTGCAACTTCTCCACAATTTCTGGTTGCACATGCACTCCTTCGAGTATCAACGAAACATTCTCCCGCAGCGTACGTGCAATGACCGCTTCTATCGCAACAGAGAGCAAATCGGCCTGACTGCGGTAGCCATTTATCAGTAGTGATTCTGTTGCTCCTCCTGTTTTGTCCTCCTGGCCGGGTAAGGCCTGCCAGGCAGTGAACGAAGACTTATGTATTACCGGCAGTAATTGTTCGGGCAACATAGTGCGCATGACTTCACGCAACATGTCTGTCGATTGGGTACGCACAATATCCAGTCGGCTTGCCAACATGGTGGCGATTGAACTCTTACCACAGCCCGCGGTGCCGCCGATTAAAAATATCAACGCACGGCCGCTGTTGACAAAATCTCGCCACACCAGCCAACGTTTTGCGACGGCTGGACCGAGTTCGCGCGATTGCCGGAGATAACGGTACGTCAGCATAGATAGGTGTTTGGATGTCAATTGCTCCATGCGCTTGTCGCTCAGGTGCTTGTGCAATGCGGCAACGAAATTCGCAGCTTCGTCACCTTCAAGGCCGATAGTTTCCAGATCGTTTTGGTATTGCAGTCTTGAGAAGCGCTGTAGTTGACCATCGCTGCGTTGCACACGAAGCGTGAATGGCAAGTTATGCTGTTGATAGCGGACGACAACAGAATCCTTGTTTAGCGCCTTTAAGCGCTTAACTATCATGCGATGCAGATCGTCGGTAGAGATCAGCGTGGTATCGTCGAGATCGCTGCGAACTTCCGTTGCCAGGTGAAAAGCATCTTCGAAGGTTAGGCCTGCATCTTGTAAGGAACGGGTCAGAATTCCCCTTAGAAAGGGTACTTTAGTCTGCTCATCCCGATCTTCGACGAGTATTTTTGCCATGCATTTCCCTGTATAAGAGTTGTTCTCGTACCCTTCGGATTTACTGCTTCTTGTTGTGTTAAGGTAACAAGTTACTGTTTGTATTATCCGTAGATTGACCGCCTTGTTCCAGTTTGACCCGCGGAAACATCCAGGAAAATAGGTATAATACACTTTTGTTGACTAAAGAGAGAATGACTAAAATCGGTTAGGTTTTATTCTGCCCATAGAAAAAATAGTCGGCATTGGGTGGGAGAGATCTGCACAACATAAGGCCAACGGTCGCACTAAGCCGCCTGTTCAGACAAACACCAGGAAGGCTATGTTCAGAACAGCAGAGCCCGGTCAAAAAGTTTCAATAAGCGATTTCAAGCAACGCGAACCCTTACTGCGACAGGAGCTGTTGAATGTGCAGCGCTGGCTACAAGAGGTTGGCAAGTTCCCGGTCATCATCTGTGGTGCTTCTGGCGCCACCGTTCCAAAGACGGCAGAATTCACATCGTTGACCGTAGCTGGTACGGCCGCGTGCTGGTGGAGCGGGTCGAAGGCTTCGCTGCGGAGCTCGAGTGGCGTCGCGCCTATGCGGAGATCAACGATTTTGAGGAGCAGCTAACCGAGCACGGCCTACTGGTGCTAAAATACTGGATTCATATTTGCAAGGGCGAACAGCTTGCACGCTTCAAGGCGCGCGAGCAAACTCCCCATAAGCGCTGGAAAATCACCGACGAAGACTGGCGTAACCGGGAGAAGTGGGACGAGTACGAACTTGCGGTCAACGATATTGTCGAGCAAACCAGTACCCGCGCTGCGCCATGGATACTGGTTGAGGGCAACGACAAACAGTACGCCTGAATGAAAGTGCTGCAGACGTTTTGCGACAGGCTGGAAGCGGCGTTGGCGGAAAAATAAAGTGGAGTAGCCAATGGAACTCATGTTCATCACAGTCCTGCTGGTGGCCGGGTTCTACGTAGGCTGGAATATCGGCGCCAACGACGCCGCCAACTGCATTGGCACCGCGGTCGGCTGCGGTGCTATTTCCTACCGCCGGGCCGCGATTCTAATGGGCCTATTTGTCATTCTCGGTGGTGTGCTGCAGGGCCATCACGTAATGAAAACCGTCGGCAAAGGTATCGTTGTCACCTCCGAAGCTGCCTACGAGAGTCACAATAAGGAACCGGTCCCGGCGGAATTCGACGAGCACTTCCCGGACGACAGACTGCCCGACCTCGCCATCCTGGTCGCCCTTGTCTCTGCCGGCTTCTTCGTCACCCTGGCAACGTTTTTCAGCGTTCCGGTGTCCACTTCGCAGGCCATAGTCGGTGGTGTTGCCGGCGTGGGTGTCGGTCTCGTTGGGCTAGAACCAGAGTATTTCAAGCTGGCAGTTCTCGGGAAAATACTCGGTGCCTGGATGATAAGCCCCGTGCTCACAGCCACACTCGCCTTCGGCGTGTACTCCTTGTTTGGCGCGTTGCTGCGTAATGCCAAGGGGTTGGTATGGAACAACGTGTTGTCAATGCTGGTCATCGCATCGATCTGTTACGTGTCTTATTCACTTGGTGCGAACGATGTCGGCAATGCGATCGGTCCGTTGCTGAATAGATTCCCGGATCATGGCGTATATCTCGCAGTACTTGGTGGCGTGGCGATGGCGACCGGCGCCTTGACCTTCGGCCAGCGCGTTACGGCGACCGTCGGCAAGAGCATCACCCCGCTGGACCTTACCGGGGCTTTTGCCGCGCAAGCTTCAGCCGCGGCCGGCGTGCACCTGTTTTCGGTTCTGGGTATACCGGTATCAACGTCGCAGGCCGTGGTGGGCGCGGTTGTCGGTGTCGGCTTGACGAAAGGTGTCGCGGCAGTGAGCCGCAAGAAAATCACGACGATCGCCAGCGGCTGGGTGCTGGCGCCCACACTGGCAGCGATTTTCGCGGCGCTCGTGTTTCGACTACTGGTGGCCATTTTGAACTGAGATCTTAATAAACTCGCGGTGCGGGCGATTCGGCCTGGTCCGTGTGCATTAGAATGAATTGAGGAACGGCGATGTTAATCTTCAAGAAAGAAAAGCGAGTGGTCAAGCTTTGCTCCGACCATATCGACAAGGTGCTGGAGACCAGTGAGGCCGCGGCGGCGGCTATCCGGCATTACGTCAAAGGCGAGGTAGAAGAGGCCGAACGTTACAAAGACCAGGTCGGTCGTCTCGAGGCTGAGGCGGATGGCCTGCGGCGCGAGATCGGCGATACCTTGTACGACGGCGCCTATCTGCCACAGATCAGGGGCGACCTGTTCCGCCTGATCCAGGGGGTCGACGCTATCGCCAATAAGAGCGAAGACGCCTGGGAGTTCTTTGCAACCGAAAACCCCGACATACCCTCTCAATACGCCATTGGGTACATCGAAGTCATCGACGCAATGATGCTTACTGTCGCTGCACTGCACCGCGCGTTGAGTATTTACTTCAAGCCCAAAGGCAAAATCAAGAGTGTCCGCGAGGAAGCCGAAGCTGTATCCAAAGGAGAGTCCAGAGTGGACGAGTTGGAATGGGATTTGACCCAGCGACTCTTCAGTTCGGATATGGACCTGGCCAATAAGATGCACCTGAAGCGTGGTTTGACCATGATCTGTGATATCTCCGATCGCGCCGAGGATGCCGCCGACGAGGTCGAAGTCGTGAGCATGAAGTCTGTTGTGTAGCCGACCTAGCCGGGTGGAAACTCCCCGGAAATTGGATTATCTGTTGTGGAACAATTGAATGGTATCTTGATCGCGCCGTCGCGCACAAAACCGGAGCGATCCCCCAGTTCGTTGTACCGTACACAGTTACCGCCATCGAATAGAAATTTGCCGATGTAGCGGTGCGATATTTTGTGCTGCAAGTGGTCGGCGTAGTGTAGCCGCAGAAAATGGCTGATCAGGCCCCTAATTACACCGGCATGAACGACAATGAGAACCGTCTGCTGTGGGTGGACTTCCGCCATGGCAGTAACAAACTGCACGCTACGTTGTTGCATCTGGCGAAAACTCTCGCCTTCAGGATAGACCAGGTCCGGGTCTTTTTTGTGCCTTGGGTAGTTTTCGGCCACCCACTTCTTTTTCTTTTTGTACAGCCTGCCGTAGTTGACCTCGTTGAGTGCGGTAGAATTGTGGACAACGTCAATACCGCGACGCCGGGCATAGAATAGTGCCGTTTGCCGAGCCCTTTCCAGGTCACTGGAGTACACGGCGTCGAAATTGAGTGCGCGCTTCTGAAAACGGTTGTCAACATAGTCGACGTCGCCGCGCCAACCGCTGTGGCGCGGCGCGTCGCCCCAGCCCATAATCTCTTCCGACGCGTTATGCAGTGTTTTGTAGTGTCTGGTAATAATTGCACGCATTCCGCAAAATACCAGTTTAGTACGAGATTGTAAAAAGCTAGCTTATTTTTTACTGTTCGAGTCTTGCTTTGACTTCTTTCCACAAGGCTTGGTAGCGGATTTCGGGGCGGCTGCGAGGAGCAAAATCGCCCACCGGTGCCCGGTGTATGCCCATGCGTTCCACTTCACTGCTGTAAGGGATATGGGTTTGCAACAGACCGCTCATGTAATCGGGGGGAGCGTCGACAATCGAGCAGTGCAATTGCTTGCGCTGGTCTACCATGTTGAAGAAAGGCAGCAGCTTGAGGGTATCGAGTTGCTCTTGTTTGAAAAATTTGCCGACCTGTTTAAAGGTGCGCAGCGACAGAGTCGTTGGTATAGTCGGCACGAGTACGGCATCGGCCGCTGCAAAAACATTCTCCGACGTCAGCGATATGCTCGGCGGGCAGTCCAGAAATACATAATCGTATTCATCTTTGAAAGGGCGCAACAGTCGGCGCAGTTGCCGTGCCGGTTTTTCACTGTGCTCGAGGAAGATGTCCATATTTCGATAGGAAAAATCTGCGGGTAGCAAGTCGAGGAGTTCGAAGTCGGTACCGTGGATAAAATCGTCAAGGTCGCGTTTACCGCGTACCAAGCGTTTACCACCACCCTTGATCTTGGGTTTTATCCGAAAGTAATAGCTGGCCGCACCTTGCGGATCCAGGTCCCAGACCAACGTTAGGGCGCCCTCACGCGCGGCCAGGTAAGCCAGGTTAACCGCCGTAGCTGTTTTGCCCACGCCACCCTTAATGTTGTATGTGGCAATAACTTTCACGCGTCGCCAACCCGCTTAGTAGCCTTGGGCGCGGCAAACAGCGTTTGGAAGCGAGCGCGGTTCTTTGGCAGGGCAAACTGCTGAAATCGGTCTGCAAATTCGTCACGCGCCTGCTGCTGGCGCCGCTCAAGACCTTCGATCAGCATCCCCATCGTCAACAGGGTGGCGGCGGGTGCGGCGGCCTCCGCCACCATGCGCTGGCTGAATTGCTTCAGTGTCATTACCTGCACCTCGTAATCCTGAAAATCACCCAGGTTTTCCTGCAGTGATTTGAGGGTTTTTATCAGTTTCTTGATCTTTTCCGGCGGAAACAAGCTTTGAAAGAATTCCATCAAATAACGGAGCTTCTTACAGCTTTTGCGCAGATCGTGCAGCGCTTCCGCTGCAGTATCGGTGTCTATCGCCTCGCCTTCCTTGAGAATGCGCCGATAGGTTCGCCAGATCCGTTCGCGGGCAAGATCGATAATGGGGCGGCTTGCGTTTTTCAGCGTCGATCGTTCGTTAACCGGTTGCTTCAAAAACTCCCGCCAGCGCTTGATCAGGCGACGATAGCGTGCCGAACTCAACGCCTTCGTCAGCGCCTTGTGCTCGGTTTGCCGTTGTCGCAATAGAAAATCGCGCAACGGCTCGATATCGGCGCGCACCGACTCGGGCAGGCTGTCGCGGTAGTCATCAAATTTCAGTAGGTAAACATCGAGATCGCGCAGCGGGCTGGTGATCTCGCCAAGCCAGGCGAACTCGTTTTGGTAGCGGTTGAGTACGCGCAGCGGCAGTACAGCTTTGATTTGGCTGAGCGCGGAACGGGTGCGGCGTACTGCAACCCTAAAATCGTGCAGAAACTCAGTATCCGTTCCCGCTAGCGTGCCGGCTTCGTTGGCTAGCATAATATCCAGCAGGCGCTGCAGAACAATACGAATCGCCTGGTCAGAGCGGAGATCGGGTTCAAGTTGCAGGTTCAGCTTGGACGAGTAATCACCCGGCGTGTGGCCAACCAATGCCAACGCCGTGAGCACGGGATCTTCCGTGGCTGGCGTTAGGCCCATCTTTTCCAGCTTGCTGATGATTTTGGCGAAAGGTTTCTGGTAACCCCTGAGCGGCAGCACGCTGATGCGGTCCGCTAGGGGGTGGGCTTTGCCGCGTCGGTGACGCCGTGCCGTACCCTCTTCGACCACCAGGCGTACGACGGTTTTGTCGATTTTGTCCAGCATGCGCAAAGCGCGGGTTTTGGTGCTGATCTGCAGCACTGGCATCAGCTCGCGCATTTCGACCACTCGTTCAAGTCGTTGACGAAACTGACCAGTGGGAAGGTCTTTCACAAAACGTGGCGGGGCAGGCGAGGCGATTTGCGTGCCTCTGTCGCCAGCTTCCAGGTTGTGCCATAGCAGCGTGCGCTGCTTGCCATCCTGCCTCTCTTCAAGAACGGCGTTGTCCGCGTACAGGCGCCAGTCGAAGGTGTCGTAAAAAGTGCGGCGCACTACGCGCGCTGGTTCGACAACCAGACGGGTGTTCTGCTGCAATTGTGTCAGTACATCGTCGATACTGACTTGCCCGGAAATAACATACGCTATTCGCGCTGTGTGAATCGCACGCCGCGGTGACGCAGAAACTGTTGCGGTTAGTTTGTTGATCTCGGTGCGCTCCACCAGTCTGTGCTTAGCCGCTACTCTTCAGGCGATTGTGAAAATGATTGAGCAGCTTTTTGCGCAGCTTTGACTGGCGGTGCTTGCTCGCGGCCGTCATCCGCTTTTGCGCCAGCTCGATGAAGGTTTCCTGCGGACTGAGCGATTTTTTCCCCTCCGCTGCCTGCCGCTCGATGTAGCTGCCGTCGGACTGCATTTCCCATACATTGCGCCGACTGGAAAGCTGAACATCGAGTATCAGACGTAACTCCTGTTGAAGCTTGGGGTTTTCCACCGGGGCTACAACTTCCACCCGGCTTTCAAGGTTGCGTTTCATTAGATCTGCCGAGCCGATAAAGTATTCTTCAGCGCCGCCGTTACTGAAATAGTAGACTCTGGCGTGTTCGAGGAAGCGTCCCACGACGCTAATTACTCTAACAGTTTCTGTCAGTCCGGCAATACCTGGCCGCAGGCGACACGTATCGCGCACGATCAGGTCGACGGTAACGCCGGCCGCGGCGGCACTATACAAGGCTTTGGTGATATCCACGTCTTCCAGGGCGTTCATCTTGAGCTGGATAAGACTGGGCGTCTGTTTCGAGTGCAACTTGATCTCGCGGTCGATTTTCTCGATCAGAGCCTTCTTCAGGGTAAACGGCGAGGTCAGTAACTTGCGGTAGCGCGGCGGTGGAGAATAGCCGGTAAGCGAATTGAATAACTCGGTTAAATCCTGGGTAATTGCCTCATCATTGGTCAGCATGCCCAGGTCGCAGGACATATTTGCCGTGCCAGCGTGGTAATTACCGGTGCCAATATGGGCATAGCGTTGCAGGCCGCCATAGTCTTTGCGAACGACTAGAATAACCTTGCTGTGAGTTTTCAGGCCGACCACTCCGTAGGTAACGTGAATGCCGGCCTGTTCGAGCCGCCGCGCCCAGCGTATGTTCGCGGCCTCGTCGAAGCGCGCTTTCAACTCCACCAGCACGGCCACCTGCTTGCCGTTGCGTGACGCTTCGACCAGCGATTGAATAATGTTGCCTTTGGCCGATGTGCGGTACAAGGTCATCTTGATCGCGAGTACCTTGGGGTCTTCGCTGGCCGTACGCAGAAAGCGTTCTACGCTGCTGCTGAAAGATTCATACGGGTGCTGTAACAGCAGCGCCCCGCGCTCCCGAATAATGTGAAAAATATTCCGCGAATCGTGTGCCAGGCGGGTGTGGTCGATTGGGTTGTGCGGCGCGTCATGTAGCGCAGGAATGTCCAGCTCGGCGATCTCGAACAGATCGCGCATTGCCATCAATGTCTCGACTTCGAATACATCGGCGTCTTCGTCTAGCCCAAGTTCGGCGGCCAGCATGCCGCGATGTTCCTGGCTCATTTCCTGCGCAACTTGCAGGCGTACGATAGGTGCGAAATGGCGGTCACGCAATTCAGACTCAATCATGGCCAGCAAGTCATCGGCCTCTTCCTCCTCGACTTCGACAATGGCATTGCGGGTGACTCTAAACAGCTCGCAGGAGACAATCTCCATACCTGGAAACAGTAAATCGAGGTTGTTGGTGAGCACGTCGTTAAGGGCGACAAAGGTGTTTTCGCCACCAACCTTGAGGAAGCGCGGCGCGATATCTTTCGACACCGGAACCTTTAGTCGGGCAAGGTGATTGCTGCTGCCACCTGGGTAGCGCAGCGACACCAACAGGTTCAGCGTAAGGTTGGAAATAAACGGGAACGGATGTCCCGGGTCCATGGCTAACGGAGTCAGCAACGGAAAGATATTGGCAATAAAATGGCTACGCAGGGTGGCTTGTTCGTGTTGCTTCAAGTCGGCGTAGTACGCGAGCTTGATGCCCTGCTCCAGCAGCAAGTTGCGTAGCTCGCGATACACCTTGTTTTGTTCTGTGTGCAGCTCGCGTACGGCGGCCTGACACTCTGTTACTTGTTCAAGAGGCGTGCGCCCGTCTATTGTTGGCGCGCGAATGCCGGCGGCGATTTGTTGTTTTAGGCCACCGATACGCTTCATGAAGAACTCATCGAGATTGTTGCTGACAATGGCGATGAATTTGACCCGTTCTAATAATGGTGTTTGTGGGTCGGCAGCCATATGCAGCACGCGGCGGCTGAATTCCAGCCACGTCAGTTCGCGGTTTAGGAATAGTTCGGGTGCATTGAGATCAATGGTTTCGCTCTTCGTTACCTGTGGCAGCTTGTTTTTTTTACTACGCTCCGAGCTGCTGGTTGATTTGCGCGCGGACGAAGCTACTCCGCTCGCAGCGCTCGTTAATTTTGGCTGCGATGTATCTGCTCCAGCCTTCTCCATTCTTACCATCCTGTTTTGTTGGGGGTTGCATCGGTAGCGACCGTACCGAATGCGAAAAACGCTCAGTCTGTATTAAATATGCTTTGCCGTGGTTTAGCTACCGGAAATCAAGCTTAACTTGATTTGAATCAATCACATACCCAGTTTGCAGTGGTTTGATGATGCCGCGATACAGTGATGAAAAAGCTATTATACAGCCAGCTCACTGATATATAGTGTTAACAATTAGCGGTTTTCCGGCAACTTTATATGGGTATGAAAAAACAATCGATCTGGAAAAATATTCGAAGTTATTTCCAGCCAGATTGCGAAACAATTGTACCTCAGAAGTTACAGAAGCTGCGTCTGACGGGCAAGGAAGTTCGCGTTCCCATCGATGGCTTTCCTGTTTTTGAAATCCAACTCGGTAAGCAGATCGTGCATCTACAGCCTGACCCAGGGCTGCGAACTAATGGCGGCAATTTACCCTATGACTTTATCCTGTTTGACCCGCAACGCTATGCTAATGGCATTGCCCATTTACAGCGATTGGCTCCTGGTACCACGCTGAGCATAGACAGCGATGTAGAACACCAGCAATACGTTTTTAGTCTACCGCGTGAGGCTTTCCGTCGCCATTTTTCCGTAAGCCACGAAGGCGACGCTCTGGTGTTTCGTGACCCTATATCGGAACTCGGCACCTACGTTTCGCTAATCGGCAGCGAACCGCAGGAATCGCGACCAATCAACCGGCGGGTACGGGCCTTGTTGCAGGTAAAAGAAATTTTCGGTGGCGCGTTGGAAACGCTGTCTCCCGCGGCGGCAAACGCTACGCTAATGCAGGTAAACCAGCTTCTTGCTAAGGATGCATGGCGTCAGTTGGACGGCTTCGGCAACCCCGGTGGCGTGGTCGAATTGCCAGAACAACTTACCCCGATCGTACTCGGCGACCTGCATGCAGAGGTCGATAACCTGCTCAAAATTTTGAGCGAAAACACCTTTATGGAATGCCTGCAACAAGGCAAGGCCGCACTGATTTTGCTGGGCGATGCGGTGCACCCTGAACGACCCGAGTCCGCTGCATCGATGGACAGTTCATTGCTGATGATGGACTTGATCTTCAAGTTGAAGCTGCGCTTTCCCAAGCAGGTTTTTTATATTATTGGCAATCATGACAGCTTCTCTCACGATTTAATGAAACTCGGGGTGCCGCAGGGTTTGTTGTGGGAAAAACATGTCACCCAAACTCGCGGCGAAGAGTACCGGGCAGCACTGGAGCTATTCTATCGCCAATCGCCGCTGGCGGTTGTGTCGCGCGATTTTATTGCTTGTCATGCCGGGCCGGTGCGTGCGAAGTGTTCGCTGCAAACGCTCATTAACATCAGGCAATTCCCCGACATGATTCATGAAATCACCTGGAACCGGACTCGATCATCGCGTTTTCCTACCGGCTACACCGGCAGTGATGTACGCCGCTTCCGCAAAAGCTTGCAGGTGGAACACAATACGCCGTTTATTGTGGGCCACTATCCGCGTCCTGGGGGCGGTACCCTGTGGTCAAACGTCGACAACATTCAACAACACCATGTTGTTATGAGCTGTCGACCCGACTGCATAGGACTATTCACCCGTGTTGATGGCAAGATGGTGCCGCAAACGTACCCTACCGAGGCGTTGACCGAATGGTTGAACGGACAAACTGGTCCGGTCGAGGTTGCGACAAATGAACCGGTTCTGATTGAGCTAGACTTCCATAACGTAGCGCGGTAAGCCGTCAAAGCTGGTGCGCACAAAAATCGCCTATGCCACAGCAGGGCTAATGCCTCGTACCCGAAGTTACGAAGTGGATGGCTCAACATACTGGCGATTTTTAAAGGTCATGCCGCTGGCAGAAACGGGTCGCAGTCAACGGCAGCCAAAGCAGCCACAAGTGCGGCGGCGCCGCCAAGAAGGGTGCCGACCGCCGCGTCACCAAAGGCATCCGGTCCCGCGCCGACTATTCCCTGGAGGTCACTCAGAAACTGTTCGCTGTCAAGTTGCTGCTGCGTGCCCAATAAACCGAAGTCGAGTTCCGCGCTCTCCACAATTCGCAGCAATTCCATAGCATCTTGGTACGTGACTATTGGCGCGGCGGCGTCAAACACTGGCACGTCGTCGGTGCTTATCAACTCGCGCGTGAGCGCGTCAGCGGTAATAATCTGTTGTGTCAGTTTGGGAAAGTCTACCGCGTCAACGTCATCTTTCACCGTATGGTAGCAGCCATTGTTGGCGTCAGTGAAAAATACTGACGGCACGCCGCTGCCAACAAGGATCGCATGGTCGCTGCGTCCCTGTCCAAACAGTAGGCTAAGCATTACCGTGTCGAGGCTGGATTGTGCACGAGCCCGCGTTGCCACGTCGATCAGATTAGCGCCGCCCGTTTCAGCACCGACCAATATTGTGGAGTTCCTAAGCGATGGTAGTAGATTGGCGCCTTGAATGTCGAAATTCACGTAGGCAATTGTTTGTTCCAGCGGCACTATTGGGTTGTCAACATAGTATCGTGATCCGTCGAAATTATCCTCCTCTCCGTCCCAAAGCGTCACAATAATGGATCGGCGAGGAGTACCGCTGGCGGTGATTGATCGCACAATGTCAATAACCGCAGCGACCCCCGCGGCGTTGTCACTAGCGCCGTTGCAGATGTTGTCTTCGGTGCTGATTCCATCGCAGTCGTTGCCTAGATGATCGTAATGTGCACCGATCATCACGTACTCATTGTCCAACTCGCCACCAGGCACGATGGCGAGGATATTGGTGCCTAGGTCATACTGTTGAAGGTATCCATCTTCACCAATCGTTGCTGCGAATGCGGGCTGAGCAAACTTCGATAGTTCGCCAACAAGAAACGTCTGCGCTAGCAGAGAGCCTGGTGATTGGTTGTCGCGTCCTGCCATCTCATCAGAGGCTAGTTGTGCAACTAGGGCGCGCACATCGGTTTCCGTTTCAGCTTCGGTTTCAGTGAAGAGGCTCGAGTCGTTGGAACCGCACGCCGTCGCCAGCATCGCAATGGTTAACATCAGAACTATGTTGCGTTCACGCGTCATATTAATGCCTCCAAATTTCGCTCCGGCCTTCAGATGTCGCACTTGACACAGTCGTTTTGAGTTAACGGCTAGCAGCGGCAGGTATTTAGTCAATTCGTGAGAAGTTAGGTTCAGAAAACATTGGTAGGAATTTTTCCGGCTTATTGATTTAGAGAATCATAACAGCAGATTAACGAAACCCGAAGGTCACGTCAGTCAAATATTTATGTGAAGTATACTTTCTCCGGTTTTAAGTAGACTACCACGCAATCTCTTTTCTCTTCATCGTTATCTGGAACCACGTCGCCATACCATTTCTCTTTGCCTAGATGTCTCTTTGTGAGCTTGTTCAGGTGCTCGATTGCCCCCTCCGACTCTACCCGAACTAGAGAACAACGAACGGATATGTAGTTGTCTTCGTTTTCTGGATCAGCTTTGAGCAACGTGGCCTTCTTGCTGCGCAATATTCGCTTCAGCTTTGGCGCTGTCGTCAGCATATTAATACTGATTACACCCCCTTCAAGGTCGCTCCAAACCAAGGAAGATTGCACTGATCCATCTTTGGCAACGACGCTAAGTACTGTAGGCCCTTTACCTCGCAATAGTTTGTCGTACACTTTCGATATTTCCACTGCTCTCACCATTCCAAATTACATAACACTGGTTGCGCAGGCGGTGCGCTACGCTGAAGAGGCGATTGGATCACAGTCGCTTGTTATGTGTTTTCGTCGGGCCTTTCTGCAAAATGTAGCAATACGCCGGCGGGATCCCAGACATGGGTTATTAGCAACCCCCAAGGTTTCAGATCTGGAGGCGCAACTTTGGTACCTTCAAATTTCTCCGCTAACTTCACGTTCTCGAAGTGGTCGTACCATTCTTGGGCAGAATTGACCATGAAGTGAAGCATTAAGCTATGCGCATAGTTGTTGTGGTTTCTTGGTAGAAGTAGAAAGCGATAGCCGAAGTTGGTATCAATTTCACAAACCTCTCCATCATCCCAGTTTACGGTAAAACCCATGCATTCGTAGAATGCCTTCGATACCGCGTAATCATTTGATGGGACAAAAGGCTTAAAGTCATTTATCGTACGCATAATGGCTTGTTCCTAGACAGATAACGTCTGACGCACAGGCGGAGCAAGCGTAACTTGCGGAGTCCAGCCCCGAACGGGCAATTGTGCCGCCACTTGCTATGCATTTTTACTGAACTACAGAGCATATTGCTAGCACAATGGCGATGAAAAAAGTGGGAATGAATCCTGCGCCACCCAGCCTCATTGTTGGATTAGTTGAATTCATACCAGTGATATCGCCGACCAGTGCATATTTCCGACGCTTGAAAACGGCGTACACACAAACAATATTGAAAATGATAGCTAATAACCCGAATAGCACCTTATAGAGGAAGAGCCCCTCCACGTGGTTAGAATTAAGCATCAACGCACCGGTGAACAACACAATAAGGAATGCGGGGATTTCTACCCAAATGTCTGTAGCGAAGTGCATCTTTGACGCTTTGATATGAGATAAATCATCTTTCATACCATCAAATTCGATGAAAAACTCGGCGGCGATAATACCTATCCAAATTCCTACTGCAACTAAATGTAATGCAAGCAATTCATTCATCATCATTCACATGTATAACGCCAATGTTCAGCGGTAGGCGAAAAGCGCAACTTTTGACTGTCCGGTGAAGGCCGTACGCTGAGGCGTACTGCAACGATACGTTATCTGGCAATCCACGATACCTGAAATTCAAATTTACGTCCGCTATGTGCAAAATCGAACGCCGAAGATTGCATATTTACGTAGCGGCTACGGGCCAGGAGCACCAGTATCTTTTTCAATCGATGCTTCGTGTTCTTCTATAACCTGCCACAAGGGAACGTCTACCCATGTGTCATCGAGATAGAACGTTTCGGGTTCTTCCTCTTTTGGGTCTATGATCAGATTGTAAATTGATGGATAAGCCATGTTTCGGACCGCATAACTCTTTTCATCAATTTCCTTGAGAAGCATTTTCCAATTCCGCCATTTTACACCAAAGAGTTCATTGCCGATGTAAATGATGACGGATTCTCTAGCGGATCTCGAAGACTTAGCCATTAGGAAATCCGATTGATCAACACCATCGAGTATTCTATCTTGCGGGATATCGCCGCCGACAAATTTTGCTAGTGTGGGAAATACGTCGATTAGATGAACAATATCGTTTGAGACTTTCTGGGCAGGGATTTTTCCAGGATAGCGAATCAGAAAAGGCACACGCAATGAGCCTTCATAGGGAGAAAACATGGTTCCTCGCCAGGGGCCGG
>JBPCXM010000566.1:0-11411 GCA_051008535.1 Pseudomonadales bacterium
TGCTCGCGATCGGCTACATCAAACTGTAAAATACGGGCGCTGCCTCCTGCGGTGATAATTTCTTCCTGCACCGCTTCAGCATCTTCGATTCGACTACGGCAATGCAGCACAATCGGATAACCAGCGGCACTCAGGCGCACGGCTATCGCCTTACCTATGCCGCGGCTGGAACCGGTGATCAGAACAGTTTCGGTCATTGGTTGCCCTCCAAGAAGTTCTCGACATCATCGGGTATATAAACGTTGAGGTTGGTGCTGACGTAGATATCGTCGCCGGTGATAGAGCAATCAAACACGCGCAGCCCGGTTTCATTGTCCGTGATCGGTTGTGCCTTGACTCTAAGATACGCTCCCAACGGAAAGCCGCTGCAATTGGATTTATAGCGCCGCGAACTCACCAGAAAGCCGATTTTTATCGGCTTGTTATCTTCTCTGGCATCTGCGCCGGCAAACGCAGCAACCGCCTGCCCCATGTATTCGATGCCGACCCACGCTGGAACGTCCTTGCCGTTAAAAAATAGTGAGTCTTCGCGAATGGTCACTCCCGCTTCCAGTTCGGCGCCGTCGTAATTTAGTATTTCGTCGAGCAAAGACATGGGTTTGGCGTGCGGAATGACGTCCAAAATGGCATACGATGAAGACATAAGCGCTCCTTCCAGGTGATAATGTCGCATTCAGCTTGTCTGTCTGCGTTCGCGGCAAGACGCTTTGCCGAAGGCATAGTGTGCCCTACGTCTAGGGAAAGCAACGCTGGCGCGGACGCAGACAGACAAGCCCGGAGGGAGCCCCGCAGAACTCTCCCTGCGGCGTTGCGCCTGCTTGACGTAAGAGTAACTATGCCTGCGCAGACGCGTCTAGCAGGGAAAGTTCTGTGGGGCTCTGAATACGGCATTATCACCTGGAAGGAGCGCTAATCTCGCGCCAACAGCAGAGAAAGGTTATTGCCACCAAAAGCGAACGAATTACTCATAGCCACTTTTGCTCGTTGTTGCAGTGTCACGCTGGCCAGTCCGGGCAGAGAGGGCAACTCCGGGTCTACGTGGCCATCCCATGCGTGCGTTGGCAGGCGCCCATCGTCGCGTTGCAAGCACATCCAGCAGAATACTGCCTCCAGCGCACCGGCTGCGCCCAGTGTGTGCCCGGTCAGTGACTTGGTGGACCCGCAGGCGATGTGTTCCCCAAAAACCCGGTGCACGGCAAAAGCTTCCATTTTATCATTTTGCGCAGTGGCCGTGCCGTGAAAGTTCAGGTAGTCAACCTGCTCCACGGCCAGGCCGCCAGCGTTGAGTGCGGCCCGCATGGCCGCTTCTGCGCCTGTCCCTTCCGGGTGAGGGGCTGAAATATGATAGGCATCGGAGGTTTCGCCGCTGCCCTGCAAGCGAATAGCACCGGCTTCGCGGCTCATGATGAATACTGCCGCTGCTTCGCCGATATTGATACCTTGCCTA
This sequence comes from Pseudomonadales bacterium, assembly GCA_051008535.1. Lineage (GTDB taxonomy): Bacteria > Pseudomonadota > Gammaproteobacteria > Pseudomonadales > JAUIET01 > JBBKXJ01. The sequence goes on from JBPCXM010000566.1 coordinate 1,448, forward strand.
TGCTTGCTGAATGGCTTGCAAGGAGACGATGCGGTAACACCCAGTGCGGAAAAGCCAGCAACAGTCATTTCGCACAGAGTGTCGACACCGCCGGCGACCACCATGTCGCAAACGCCCAGTCGCAGCAGTCTGGCGGCCGATACCAGCGCCTTTCCGCCCGACGTGCAGGCGCTGGATACGGCCCACGATGGCCCGCTGACTCCGAGATAATTCGCCAGATAGCGTGCCGGTGAGCTGACTTCCTGCATGGAGTAAAGATAATCCTTCGGTAGTGTCCCCTCTTTCACGAAGTGCTGTATGGCGATTTCGCCATCGGAAATTCCGGAGGTACTGGTACCGATAATGGCAGCCACCCGATGCGCGCCGTAGCGGGTCTTATAGTCCTCTATCTGTTTCAGCAATGGCTGGACTGCAGTAGTCAGTAAACTATTATTGCGGGTGGCCTCGTGCGCTATTTCGACGGCTGCCAACGGGTCACGCACCAAACCCAGCGGTAAGGACCGGCCGGGCGAATATTTTTCGCTATTGCGGAAGTATCCCCCCGGTGGCATATCACTAAACAGCGCCTCGCTGACGGCTTCAACCCCGCTTCCCAACGGACAGACAACACCGACGGAGTGCAGATAGATCGCATCTTTGCTCATAGCGCTTCGCTTACCAGCGTAGTAATAGTCAAAGTCAGGCCATGCTCGATGAACCGGACCACACGCTGATGACCGGCCTGCGGCAAGTCGCCATCGGTAAAACCTTGAACCATAACGGTGGGTCGCTGGCGAAAATACAGCACTAGGCGACTGTCCTGCTCGCCGACAGACCAGGGAGACTGGTCCGTAGACCAACGTTGCTGGTTCATATGGGCCAGGTAAACAGCGGGCAGCAACCACTGCACAGGTAACTCAGCAGAATCAGTGAACAGCTGTTTTTCGATCTCCGACCCATGCTGTGTGACACTTAACAATTTTCTTCCCAACGGATCAAACACAATCAGCGTCAGCCCCCTCTTTTCTACTGCCATAACGCTTGTCAGCTGGTAGAGCTCGTCGCGATAGTCTACTTCGAGTGACTCCTGCGACTGCCAACAGCAGGGCAATTCGGAGGAGTCAGGTAACGGCAGGGTTGCCAAATTTGCGTGCCTCATCGGCAGTGCGCAACTCAGGGGCAGCAGCATCAGACAGCTTGTCAACCAGCGCGGCATAGCTTGGCCAGCACGCTCAGCTTGCGCTTTGGTTGGGCAACGAATGGGTTTTCGGTATCCCAGGCATAGCCGGCAAGTATGGAACAGATCATTCGTGGAACGCTTTCGTTTTGCTTCTCCGCAAAAATAACATCCTGAAAGCTGCCGTCATACCAGCCTTCAACATAGGCTCGGAACGTGTTGACGCCGACCTTAAGCGGCTGTGAGAACTCGTTTTCCCAATCCACCGGCATGCCCTGTAACTGCTTGTCGATCAGCGGCGCGGCGAGGCTGGCAGATTTCATTGCTATCGTTACGCCTGATGAAAATACCGGGTCGAGAAACTCACCCGCGTTACCAAGCAAGGCGAAACCGGGCCCCCACAAAGACGTAACATTGGACGAATAACCAACAATGCTACGTGCATCGGTATCATATACCGCGTCACTAAGCAGCGCATTAAGGTCGGGACTGGCCGCTACCGCATCGCGCAGTAATTCTTCGGCTGTGTATTTTTCGCAGTCAAAAAAATCCTCGCGTGCGACCACGCCGAGCGAGCAGCGGCCGTTGCTGAATGGAATCAGCCAATACCAAACATCCCGCTGCTGCGGATGAATAACGATGAGGATTTTCTCCCGGTCGTGAGTCGGTTCACTGATGCGATCTTCGATATGGGTGAATACCGATCGTCGCGACGGGAAGTCAGACGGTCGATCGAGGCCCAGCAGCCGCGGTAACACTCGACCGTAGCCCGAGGCGTCGAGCAGGAACTTGCCGTCCAGTGAGTAGTTGGAGCCGTCTTCCACGTCCACCGTCAGATGGCAGTGCTGGTCGGCGTCAATCGTCACGTCGCTGATTTTATGACCAAATCTGACATCCGCGCCTGCCTTGGCAGCACTTTCAGCGAGCACCTGATCAAAGCGTGCGCGTGGTACCTGGAATGTCGTACCCGGACCTTCGGAAAACTTTTCGCGAAAGTCGAAGCCGGTTGTGGTGCCATTACGGGCGAACATGGCGCCGTTCTTGTTTTGAAATTGCTCGGCTTTGACAGCTTCAAGCATGCCGGCTTCTTCAATAAATGCCATGCATTGTGGTAACAGGCTCTCACCAATGGAAAAGCGCGGAAATTGACTCCGTTCGAGCACGGTAACCCGGTAACCACGTTGTCGCAACAAAGCAGCCGCTACTGCACCGGAGGGTCCGGCGCCAACAATAGCAATGTCTGTACTATCTTGCATATTGAAACCTTGGTTGGAACAAACAAAAAATTAAGGGAGTGAGCAGCCAGGCGAAAATCAAACCCGAAAAAACGACGGAACCGAATTGCTCGAGCACGGCTACCTGACTGAACGACAGTAAACCAAATGCCAGCAACGATGTACCACAAGACAATGCCGCCGCCAGCCAGGTATCCTGATTGAAACCGAGTTTTATATAGAATATGGATGTATCCACCGTTAAACCCATGACCAGCAGCAATGCCATCACGTGGAACAGCGTTAAGCCTCCCGCCGCCGAAAGAGCTAACGAATAGACGACGGTTAACAGTAGCGAAGTAATAAGCAGCCAGCCATCGCGTTTAAACAACCACAAGCTGGCGCCGGTCAGGCAGGCGATAAATCCAATCAACAATGCACTCACTTGTACTCGCAGTTGCGCTAAAAGCTGGGTGATATTCGCAACATTATCGACATAGTCGACCGCGTCAATAGTGCCTGCTACCTGGGTTGCAACCACAGGGTCCAGCGAATCTGCAAGGGGCAATGCTAGCGAAAATCCGTCGCCTAGCACAGCATTCAGTTTCAATGCGCGTTGCAACTGCGCGGGCATTCGCTCCGGTACGAGCGTGGTCAGGAAATCAGCCGCCGCTGGCGCATTCTGCTTACACAAGTCTGGCAGAGACTGGCAAAGTATTTCCAGTGCGCGGCCCGGTCCGTATATTTTCTCCTGTACCAGAAGATGATCCTGCCGTTGTTGCTCAAGCGAGGGAATAAAACGGGCGATGCTGAACAGCGAATTCGATGTGTCGGCTTGCCCTGGGTCGTCTTTGTGTTGTGGCCATAGCGAATCCGACAATTGCTCGGTGGCCTGCAGCATTTCCTGCTTGGTGTCGCCTTGGATGATAAAAAACCGCTGCGAGCCTACGCGCACGGTTAACTCACTGACCGCGCGCTCTTCGGCGAGCAATGTATCGCCTGACGTGTTGAGTAGCCGAATATCGTCACTCGCGCCTTGCCGCGCCACCGCAGCGACCGCGAGCAATAACGCAGTCAATAACACACAAATCACCGGCCAGCGCAGCGTCGCTACGCGCTGGTATAGCGGCAAAACAACTGAGCTAAACAGGCCGGTCAAGCGCGGGCCGGCTAACACTCTGTTGCCAAGGACCAGCGGAAGTACGATCAGCACGGTGAAGCATGCCATCAACAGACCTGCTGTAATGAACACTGCAAATTGCTGCAAACCAGGGAACGGCGACATCAGCTGCAACAAATAGGCTATCGCGCTGGAAACAAGGCTTAACAAAACTCCCTTGCTGATCAGCTTGCGTGCTTGCAGTGCGTTGCCGCTGGCCCGCCATTTGGAAAAAAAGTGAAAACAGTAATCGACTGCAAGTCCCAGCAAGGTGGAGCCAAATGCGAGCGTAACCATATGCAGATTATCGAATACCAGTAGGCAGCTGGTTACCGCGAATAGGGTGCTTGACCCCAATACGATCAAGATGGACCACAATGCCCAAGCTGAACGAAAAACCAGCACAACCAGCAATACGATACCAAGCAACGACCCTGCGCCAACGGTAGAAATTTCAGACTGCGCGAGGTCGGCCCCCTCCGCCGCATGAAACACCAAGCCTGAGCGCAATATACGTACGTCTGGTGCTGTAAATTCCCGCAACAGCGTCGTCAGCGAGCGTTGCACAGCTTGATCAAAAGGGCTTGCGTATAGCTCGCCATTCAACACATACCAGTGCTGCTCGCCATCGAGCACCGATGGCACCGCACTTGGCAGGAAACGATCAGCGCCGCCGAACAGAGCGGTTTGCCAGCCACCCGCCAGGTTAAACGGATCATCGGTAAAGGGGTATGGGCTATAGCTGCGCACCGGGCTGTATAACTTTGCAAGCGCTGCGTCGGCGATAGTTTGTACATCGGTATGGTTTAAATAGTGACGCTGTTGAGTCGTTAGTAGCTGCTGACGATAAGGGTGGTACAGATTGGCCAACTGCCTTGGCAATGCGGCGCTATCATCTGCCGGTATCAGGTTGGCGTCGTGTAGCGCGTTCTCCAGCGCCTGCGCGGCTGCAAGGCCTTTTTCCGCCGTAGCGCTCGCTACCAGCAGCACGAAACTACGTTCCGACGCCGCCAGTAATTCATCTTGTGCAAGGGATTGCAGCGCGCCATCGTGCGACTGCGGAATCAAGCCGAGTATGTTGCTTGCTATTGCCTTGTCTTGCACTACACGCTTGCCGGAATACAGCAGACAAAGCAACAGCAATACAATCCAGCCAATTAAAAATGCGCGTGAACTTCGGGTCACTAGTACCCCTTCAAGGTGATAACGCCTCGCACTGCACCGCTTTTGGAATGACTGCATTCGGCAATATCACCTTGAAGGAGTACTAGGGCTCTGCGTCGTTGTCTTGTTGGACTTGCAACGAAATTTCCGTCGTATCGCCTGACGCTTCGATAATCGTAATGCGTTGCGTAAAGTGCGCGCCCGTCATCGTAATTTGCTTCACTTGCTCTGCAACCGTGGCGCTTTGCGGTGCAAGTACAATTCTCCAGGCTAGGGGTTTACCGCTGACCTCTATTGTGAAGTACTGGGTCAGCTGTGATAAATCGCCGGTAAAAACTCCCAACAGCATTTCCGCGAGTATGCTTGAGCCTTGCACCGGTTCGCCGTTGTCGTAGCGCAAACCAGCCGCCGATATATTCAACACCGAGTCCAGTGGTGATGTTGTATGCCAAATCACACCTTCCCGCTTTGAGTAATTAAACGAGCCTGCCGATTCCAATGCCAGCGGCAACCCCTGAATATTTTTCTGCTGGGTAAAACTGCCTGCTACGTTTTCGTTCTCGCCTGCCCGGTTTGCCAGCTCGGCAAGCAAGTCGTCGTCGGCAGCAGCGGTGACTGGGCCGGCGATCGCAAGCAGTAGCATAAGGATTGGGCGACACCGTCGCATCAGCCGCCCACCTTTATACCCAGCTTTTCCGCAAGTACCGATGGCGACGCAAATTGCATTTCACCATCTGCAAGGCGCACAGCCACTTGGGTGGTATAGCCCTTGGTGAGGCGTTTGCCGCTTTCCAGGTCGGTAATCATATAGCGGATTTTCAATCGATGTTCCCACTCTTCAAGCGTTGCCCTAACCTTGATTTTCTGACCGAAGTGAGACGGATTCACGAATTTAATGCGCATATCCACTATCGGCCAGAAATAGCCAGATTCACGCATTTGCGGGTAGTTATAATCAAAACTCTCGAGCAGAATGCAACGCGCAACTTCGAAGTACTTGACGTAATGCCCGTGCCAGGCGATCGCTGCCATATCCACATCATGGAATGGCACATCTATCGTTGTTTCTACTGCCAGGTCCTGCCAACTGTCGGCCATACTAGTGTCCTGCAACTTTGCCAGTGTTTCGCCAAAAATCAAAAAAGTTAAACCATTGATAAGGTGCGAGCTGAACAAGTTCCTGCAATCGTTGTACATAGCTTGCTGACAGTTCTGCTATTTGCCGGGCGCGCGCTTTTCTACCCAGCTGTCCGCCATCGGATAATTTGTCGAAAAATATATTGTACCGTCCCTGCAGCTTTATGCAGGTGAGCATGATCACGGGAGCGCCCAGGGCCGAGGCCAGCGCAAACGGTCCGATGGGAAATGGCGCCTTTCGGCCAAGAAACTCGACGCTGACGGTCGCAAGGCTGCTGATAGGCACGCGATCAGCGGCGATCGCCACAAATTCACCATTGGCAATTTTTTCGCTGAGACGAATTGAGGTTGCCACACTCATATCGGAAACCTGCAGCAATTCAATGGCCTGCTGATTGTCATAGCCGCTTAGCAGCTCGTTAAATTTTTCCGCATTTTTAGTATGCACCAACACCGTGAGTTTCACCCCGCGATGCGACTGCGACATGGCGCGGCATACTTCAAAATTTCCCAGATGCGAGGTAAGAATAACGGCGCCCTGGTTTTGCTCTTGCAGCTGGTCAATTAGATTATCGTTATGTATCTTCGCATGCAGCCGGGTGATTCGACCCATCCAGACAGCGAATTTGTCCAGCAGCGCCTGGCCAAATTGCCAGAATATTCTAAAGCTGTGTATTAGACGCGGCGCCGGTAACCGATGATCAAAACTATGCAAGTGCTTGAGGTATAGGAGTGAGGCGCGGCGGGCGCGGGCGTTTACCGTAAAATAAAAAATAATGACCGGCAGCAGGAACACCCGAAACACCACGTTCCCGCCGTATCGGTAAACGGTTACCATCAGCCGAATGCCGGTAACGGTGGTGGACTCTTTGATGTCGGCCCAATGTTCAGCCTGGGTCATTGCCGCTCACTCCTTTGTTTCAGCAGGCGCGGCAGGCGCCATAGCATGCCGAAAAACAAGCGGGTATGCATAAGGCTGATCAACACATTGTCGCGTATGATTCTGAAGCCGGACTTGCCGCCTTGCGGATAGATCACCCGGGTCTGCAGTTGTTCCATTGCATAGCCGCGCCAATACCAGCGCACGATAAACTCACAATCAAAATCCATTCGATTGCCAATGTGCTCCGTCTTGATCAGTTCGCAGGCGGCGGCGACAGGATACACGCGAAAGCCACACATTGAGTCGCGTATGTGCAAAGACAGCGTATTGATCCACACCCAGATATGCGTCGCATAGCGGCCGTAAAAGCGGGATGCTGGTATCGAATCATCAAACTTCGGGTATCCCGCGATCAGCGCATCGGTATGGGCCTGCATCGCCTGCAGGAAACGCGGCAAGTCAGCGGAATTGTGCTGGCCATCGGCATCGATTTGCAGCGCATGCGTAAACCCGGCGTCCTGCGCTTTTTGCAGCCCATTTTTGATTGCGGCGCCTTTGCCGCTGTTTTCCAAATGGCTTACAAGCATTGCGTCATATTCCTGTGCCAACGATTTAATGGTGGGCGCGTAGTGCTCATCACTGCCGTCATCGACCAAAATAAGCGGTAAACCCAGCGATTGAGCGGCCAGCAGCGTGCTCGGCAATGCATCGACCTGATTATAAATCGGCACCAGCACACAGAGCTTACACTGCATCGGCGGGCTCGGGCCGGAACACGATACGCCCGCTCGACACTTTGCAGTCGCTGGTCTCATAGCTGAAGACCAGCGTGTTTTTCGTGCGGTCCAGCCGCAGCGTCAGATTAAACCGCTCGCCTGGTTTGATCACTTGCTGAAACTTCACAGCTTCCATTTTTTCGAACTCGCCGAGCGCAGCAAACAATTCCCGGCTCTTCTCGACCACCCAGGCTATCTGTACCACGCCCGGCAGAATAGGCTGCCCCGGAAAATGCCCTTCCAGATAAAACAGATTTTTCGGTACTACCAGTTCTGCGCGGTATTCGTTGCGCGCCGCGTTGAAGTCGCTGGAAATTATCGATGGCTGGGTGACGTGTTCGTGGGCTTGGAATAAAGCTGTCAATTCCTGCGCGGTGGTCTTGCCCTGTTGATTCACCGGCAAATGCGCAACAAAGCGCCAGTAGCGTGGATAAGCAACGCGCTCAACACCATCGGTCAGGGATGCGCACAGTGTTTTGCTGGTTAACCTTATGCCTTTGTCAACGAGGTTGGCATTGCCTTGTAAATTCAGGCAAACGACCGCGCATAAGCGTGAAGGCCGGTGGAAATGTGGCAACACCCTCGCTTCGCGAACCCAGGGATGTGAAGTCAATAAACGCTCGACCTCGGTCAGGGAAATGCGTTTGCCGGCGACTTTTACTACCTTGTCTGCTCGGCCGCAGAGTTCAAAACCATTGTCGCCTCTCAGCTGAATTTTGTCGGCACTCACAAACCAGTCATCGTCGGGTAGCGCGGGAGAGCGCAATTGCAATTGCCCGTCATCGTTGCGCTGGCAGTGGATGCCGTCGAATACCTGCCACACGGCGTCTTTTTGCTGATGACGCCAGGCGACAACGCCGGTCTCTGTGCTGCCGAAGATTTCAGTCGGTTCGCAATAAAAACTTGCTGCGCTCTGGCTCGTTGCCGCGCCGGGCATGGGGGCGCCGGCGGTGAACACGGCGTTTATGCGTCCGCACAGCGCGGCCCAATCGATCGATGTGGGAATATTAGCCAAGTGAGCGGGACTGCTGATCAATGCCACTTCGTGTTGTTGCGTCAACTCGGGCAGGCTCTCCAGATACGGCACGTCAGCGGCGAGGAAAGGCTTACCAGTTAGCAGCGGCCACAGCAGCTTGAACGTCAGACCATACATATGGTGGTGTGGAACCGTGGCGACGAACAAAGAACTCTTTACCGTTCGACCCCAGCGCTGTTCCAACATGTCGACTTCTGCATTCAATTGCCTGAAGGTCTTGCTAATTAACGCGGGTTTGCCGGTTGAACCCGAGGTATACAGTACAAGAGCTTCATTGTCCTCATGAAGAGGGGCGAGTTCTGCCGTGTTTGGAGAATGTGCCGGCTCGTGAGTGACTTGGTAAGAGTGGTCACCAAAATCACCGAGCAACACCGAGGTATGCTCGCGCAGCCGCGTCAGCGTGGTTTGCAGTATGTTGGGGGGCAGAATGACTGTTTTATCAGCCCGCCAGGCCGCGATGATAAGCGCCAAGAATTCGCCGCCATTGGGATGAAAGACTGCGACTCTAGGCTCTCCAATAGTACCGCAGACAGCATCCCAGTGCCGCACTCGCCCGCAAAATTCCTCCCAACTAACCGGCTGTTCGTCGTCTTGATACAGAACATGCCCGGCTGGAAATTCCGTCAGCGAGAGAGAAAACGGCAGTGTTACTTGCCACGCGATTAGTTCAGGCATCGATTCGGTTCATAACACGATGCCGCACCAGATATTCTGCGCCCATCACTAATGCCATCAGCAGATAGGCGATCAGGCCATTGTAGAGCACCCATACTTCGCGGCTTAAAAAAGCCGTCCACAATGACACGCTGCCATTGAGTATAAAAAAAAGGCACCACATCATTGTTACTTTGCGCGTATAAGAGACAGCCTCAACCGGTAATTCGCCATGCTGCTTTCTGGCGATGGTTTCTACCACGGTCGGCGGTTTATAAAGGCTAATTGCAAAGAAAGTCAGAAAAACGAGATTCATCAGCAAGGGATAAAACAGCAGCCCGAGGGTAGAGCCGGTAATAAGTGTTGCGACAACGACGATCAAAATAGCTGCCAGCCAATACAGCAGAAAGCCTTTTTCTTCGTCATTCCAGGCCAGCCAACGCAATCCCGCCATCAGTAACAACAGTAGCACCAGCATGCGCGGGGCAGTTACCTGTAGCCCGAAATAGATCAACAGAGGATAGGCGGCGACCAGTATTACCGCCAGCGCACGGCGCATGGTTAGTGTAGTGTCCTGTATAAATGGCTGAAATAGAGCGAGTCAAATTTGCGCCCTGCGAGACGGAGTTTGCAGTGAATAGTGGGCCTATTGACAAGGACTCCACCGAAGCAGGGCGCAAATTTGGCCGCTCCCTTCGGGCGAGAAGCCAAAGGGCCACCCACTTCCTTGCCCTCCCCTTACGTCGGCCCACCACACCCTCGGAAACGCCACCTGCAGCTTAATC
>JBPCXM010000567.1:0-3273 GCA_051008535.1 Pseudomonadales bacterium
AGCTGGTGGCGTAATTTAAAGGCGATATTGCCCAGCGCCTGCGCATCGGCGTTTTGACTGGTTTGGGTCAATTCGACGGCGTCATTGAGGCGCTTGATAATTTCCGCCCCCTGTTCCCCAATCACCACCACCGACGCGACCATATTCAAGCTCGCATCGTCTGACGAGGCGGCGTATTCGATATGCTCCACCGCGCCAGTGAGCGCTCGCACCGCACCATAACCCTCACCTGTGCCGATTGGTTGCAAGTCTGGGTTCAATGCATTGATGACATTGTTGAAATGGTAGCTCACCTTATTGGGGTCACTTTGCGCCAACCACGCCAGGTCCGCCTCGCGCATGGCTACCACCACTTCTTTCTTGGCGGTCTCGAGCAGGCCGGCATTATCCGGCGTATCATGCCAGGAGGTCAGGGTATGCCCTAAGTGGGCATGAGATATCAAGGGATATGTTTGCACACAACCGGAGAGCATCAATATGAAAACGCTGGTAAAGAGCACGCTTCTGAACCGTTTCACTGAATACACCTCACCTGGAGTCGAATCGAATGGTAGTTGCTTATTTGCTAAGCTATAGGTTCCCGCAATACCGCGCCCGGTTCACGCTTACGCGTAATTATTTGTTGATTTTTTTGAACCGATCTATAGCGCTAAGGAACATACTGGCCGAACTACAAAAAATGGCATGCAATCATGATGACAACGGTAGGTTCAAACGGCTCTAAATTGGTAGCCGAAGCAGAAACACCGGAAGATATTGAGCTATTAAGGATGGTAGCGAACAAAAACAAACGTGCGTTTGAAGTGTTATACAAACGCTATTACCACCGCATTGCGCAATTTGCGGTGCGCATTGTGCGACAACCGGATATCGCGGAGGAAGTTGTGGGCGACACTATGTTCGCCATCTGGCGTAGCGCTGCTGCATTTGAGGGTCGGTCCAACGTGTCTACCTGGTTACTCGGCATCGCTTATCGTCGCGCCCTGAAAACGCTACAACGCAACCGCAAGCATCAAATTGTAGACAGCGATGACGAGGTACTTGGCAAGCAGCCGGATACCCACCCCGATACAAATCCCGAGGAGGTCTCGAACGTCGACAATCTGCAGCAGGTGTTGCACAAAGGCATAGAAAACCTGAGTGACGATCATCGCGTTGCCATGCAAATGACCGCCATGGGCTACAGCTACGGCGAAATATCCGAGATCGTCGGGTGCCCGCACAATACGGTGAAAACACGCGTATTTCATGCGCGCCGGCAACTTCGCGGTTTCCTGGCGCAAACCGAAGGCCCAACCATGGCCGCAGAGAGGAGCACACGCTCATGCACAAGCTAACGCAAAATCAACACGAACACGATGATGTGCTTGAGTTGCTACCCTGGCATTTGAATAATACCTTGAACGCCGAGGAGTCTGAGCGCGTGCGCTCCCATCTGCAACAATGCGTGGCATGCCAACAAGAGGCTGAACTGCTGACCACGGCGTTGGACGCCGCCAATACCTACGCGCCTATTCCCAGCAATCCCGAGGATAGATTCGACACGTTGATGGCACGCATAGAAGAGACCGAGGCGGAGAATAGCACTACGCACACCGTGTCAGCTGGCAACGGTATAGGACGTGAACTTAGCATCTGGTGGCAAGGCATAGTCGCTAACATCGGTTCTAGCGCCGGCTGGGGTGCTGCCATTGCGGCAGGAGTGCTGGTAGCGGTTATCGGTTTTCAATCGCTGCCGTCTGATGACGCGCCTTATGAGACTGTAATCACAGCTGCTACCGGTGATAAATCGCCGTTGGCCCTGCGCATACAGTTTAAAGACGCAATAACACGCGCCGAAGCGCGGCAATTGCTGCAAGGCAGCGGGGTGGAATTCGCGCTGGTGCAAGAAGACGCGGTAAATTACATTGTGAGCTTGCCCAACGATGCGCCGGTAGCTGCACTCAACACTTTATTACAAGCCTTAAGCACAGAAACCGAAATAGCTAACGTTGCAGTGGCTTTGGATTTAGACAATTAAACATCGGTAGGAGGAAATCGGCATGTTGCGCTGTATTGATAAATTTTGTGTCGTTGTGGCGATCTGTGGGCTGGTTTCAGCCTGTGCCACTTCGAATAACAGCGGGTTGAAACCTACACCGATGGAAAATGCGTGGGATACCACTATGGGCGCAACCACGCACGATAAAAGCGATAACTTGATACTCGTCACGATGACAACGGCGATGCACAACCGGTTGATTCAGGGCGAAAGTGTGAAACAGGAAGACGAACTTCCCGCCCAATACGCGCAATTTCTGGCTAAATTGGCAAAAAATTACGAGATCAAGCGTGTGGCGGACTGGCCACTGGCGACACTGGATATCCGCTGTCTGGTATTCGAGGCACGCAGTCCCGAGGCGCGCGATAGCGTGATTGTGCAACTCGCAAGCGAGCCGAACGTAGAATCTGCTCAGCCGCTGCAGTACTTTGCTACGCTGGCGGGCGCTATCAAGGCCGACCCGACGGCCGCTTATAACGACCCCTACTACAAAATGCAGCACGGCTTTAACAGCATGCAGATACAGGCGTCGCACCGCTGGGCAACGGGTAAGGGAGTAAAAGTGGCGGTAATTGATACTGGTCTGGACAGTCGCCACGCCGATTTACGCGAACACGTTGTCGGCGAGAAAAATTTTGTTGATCGTGACGGTGGCGAGTTCAATAAAGACATTCACGGCACTGCCATTGCCGGCGTGATTGCAGCCGCTACGAACAACGGTAAAGGTATGGTGGGGATAGCGCCAGACGCCAATATTATTGCGCTCAAAGCCTGTTGGCAGCCAGAAGCCAATGACAGCAAAGCTGCCTGCAGCTCGTTCACACTAGCGAAAGCGCTGGACTTTGCGATTACGCAGCAAGTCGATGTCATTAATTTGAGTCTGGCAGGCCCGCAAGACCCCTTGTTGGAACGCCTAGTTAAAACCGCAATGGACAACGGCATACTGGTAGTGGGCGCCGCCAGCTCGAAAAAGCCCGACGCTTTTCCAGCTTATGTTGACGGCGTCATTGCCGTAACGGAAGCCGGCCCGCGTTATCGCAGCGCCAGCCGCGACGCAAGAGCGAATGGGTTTGTCAAAGCGCCCGGTGAAAAAGTATTGAGCACCAGCCCTGGCGATCAGTACGATTTCTATACCGGCAGCTCCTTATCTACGGCACATATTGCCGGGTTAACAGCTTTAATCCGGCAACGCAAACCGCACTTGTCTGGCAACGTGATCAAAGCACTACTAA
>JBPCXM010000568.1:0-2643 GCA_051008535.1 Pseudomonadales bacterium
AGCGGGCAGAAATCACTTTCGGGCAGCCCGATGTCCAGCCCGGCCAGCAATCGCAAGATGTTGGAGTTTTGTGCGCGTCATTCGATTGCGCCGGTGACCGAGGAATTCGCGTTGACCGATGTCAATAACGCAATCGCCCACCTTGAGGAGGGTAAGGCGCGTTATCGTGTAGTGCTGAAAATGTAGCGAGGCTCCTTCTTAACAGAATATTCATAATTCCCAGCGCAAATTATGAACGCTCTAGTATGTTTACTCTAGGGCCGTGCCGTATCTTTCATACCGTTGTTAAACGAAATGAAAGGAGAACATCATGGCTACAAAGAAAACCGTAAGTAAAAAACCAGCACAACAGAAAACTCTCTCTGCTGCAGCCGAAGACGTTACCAACCAGGTGCAAGAAGCTGCCACTGCAGGCCTGGGGTTGTACGGCAAGGTCTATGATGAAGTTCAGGATCGGGTCGCCCAGTTGCGCAAAGACGCTCCTAAGCAATGGGACACTTATGTCAAGCGCGGAGAAAAACTGCAGAAAGACATCAACAAAAAAATAGACAGTTCAGAATTTTCTATTAACGTTGATATGAAAGAGAAGCGCGAACAACTGCAAACTGTCGTCGACAAGATGAAAGACCTGTTGACACCTGCCGCGGCTGCCTAAGCCTGGAAAACGAGGGGCTTCGGCCCCTCACCCTCAATACAAACGCAATCGGTGACACAGTAATCGATATCAGTGGACTTCAAGAATAAGGATTCCTATTCTTCTAGCCTTTAGCTTTAGCAGTTAGAGATCATTTGCCTCATGGCCAATAAAAAGTATGCTTTTAGGTCGCGCGAGTTGAAAAGAATTGAAGGAGAGTTTTTACAAGCCGACAGTTATGAACATTGGTTTGAGCTTGCCGAAGAGCACGACAGGGAAACCGGCGCCGATGTCTGGCGCCAGAACAATGCATCCAAACTATACGATCATGCCAATATTGAAACACGTCTGAAAAGACTACGCGGCTTTCGCAGGCGAGGGGACGATCACGGCCTGCTATTTGCGCTCAACGAAGGCATTCACGGCAATATGGCTGGCATGGGAAAATCCGCACTTTACCAGCACGCCAAGTGCGGCACAAAAACGCTTATTGAAGACTATATTAATGAGGTTCGTGACGCGCTGGAGTATCTGTCACCACGACGTTTCAAGAGCATCCCATGGGCCGACCGTATCGAGTTTTTCCAGCGGGCAAGCCATTGTTACGGCCGCTCAGCCTTGATGTTAAGCGGTGGCGGCACGCTTGGCTACTTTCATTTTGGTGTACTCAAGGCACTGATCGAGCAGAAGTTGTGTCCGGTGGTCATCTCCGGAGCCAGTGCCGGCGCTTTTGTCGCCGCGATTGTCGGTACCCGCAGCGACGAAGAATTCTTGGCGCTTTTTGAAGATAACTACCTGGCGCGCGCGCTGACCGAAAACAGCGGTAACATTAAGATTGGCTTCGGCAAGGGTAAAAACATTGATATGCGGGTCATCAAACGGGAAATGGCCAGGATGATTCCTGACATGACCTTCCTGGAGGCCTACGAAAAAACCGGGCGCAGCATCAACATCACTATATCCCCCGCCGAGCCGCGACAGGAGTCGCGCCTGCTGAATCATATCGCTTCGCCCAACGTCACTATTCGCTCGGCTGTATTGGCCAGTTCCGCCATACCAGGGGTCTTCCCCTCCGTTAAGTTGCAGGCGCGTAACGTAGACGGTGATGTTCAGGTCTACCTGCCGTCGCGCCGCTGGATCGACGGCTCGTTTTCACAAGACTTGCCAGCCAAGAGACTGGCGCGCATGTATGGTGTCAATCATTTTATCGTCAGTCAGGTTATGCCAGGACTTGGCCGTGAACCCACTTTAAAGCCGGGCATTCGCAAGATTATGTCCGACGCTTCTGTCGCAGCTACAAAGCAGATCGTTCGCGGCTCCCTGGACTTCTTTCAGCGACATACCACAGTAGGCCCAAGGCTAAGTACGGCCATGACCGCGCTGAACGCCTTAATCGATCAGCAATTTACGGCAGATATTAATATTTTCCCCGACTACGGCGCATCCAGTTTGAGTATGATTCTGAAAATGCTCTCTGAGGAAGAGATGGCGGACCTGATCAAGGCGGGGGAACGGGCGACCTGGCATAAAATTCCGGCAATCGGTACAACGACCCGCATTGGGTATACCCTCGATCGCATACTACATGCCTTCGAAACGGATGAGGATCACTGGTTAAGAACCGCTCCGCAAACCGATGCTACACACAAGGATAGTGACACCGCTAAAAGAAAGCCGCGAAGAAGAAAAGCACCGGTCAAGCGCGGACCTCGGGCTGCGGCAAGCATTTAGGGAGCCTCAAAAAACTGAAAACAATCATCCTCAAAGCCAGCATCGCGCGATTCTGTCGTCGGCTGAGGAAAATCGTTAATCGAAACAATGCCGTTAATTTCATCTTTAACTGCCTGCGCATCTCTTTCAGACATATAAAACTGACCTACCCACTTGCGCTGCGTATTAAACTGACCATCGCTTTTGGTCTGCATTACTTTAATTGCTGGAAGTTTGTGCTTCCATACTTCAAAATCGGTAGAGAATGCCACTAACGCACCTGCTTGCGCTTGCTTTGC
>JBPCXM010000569.1:0-3980 GCA_051008535.1 Pseudomonadales bacterium
TGCGATACCCCTCTTTGTCTTCGCTGTAATAATCTTCGTATTCACCGCCGGGCACCTCATTCGAGCCCTCGTTTTCTACCCAGCCGTCGCGGTCAGAAAAGGCAGCAGTGAGTTTTGCCTTGACACCGGCAGCCTCTGGCAAATCCACATTGGTGACTGAGCGAAAAATACCAAAATCACCGGCGCTTAAGACTTGCTTGATGCCAAACTCACCGGTGGGTTTAGTGTTGATAAAATTGACCGCTCCAGAGGTGGTATTGCGCCCGTACAGAGTACCTTGCGGGCCACGCAACACTTCCACACGTTCCAGGTCGGAGAGATCTGCCAGTAAGCCGGCAGAACGACCCGCGTAAACACCGTCGTAATATACGCCGACGGTATTGTCTTTCGTCAGGGAAATAGAATCAGCATTGCCGACACCGCGGATAAACAGCGCGAGGTTGTTGCTCGTTGTTGGATAAGCAGGCATTTGCAGACTGGGCGTTGCCAGGCCTATGTCTTTCGCACTGTTCAGACCCATGGCCTCAATATTTTCCGCATCGTAGGCATTCATCGCGATTGGAATATCTTGCAGAGATTCCTGCCGTTTTTGGGCGGTAACAATCACTTCCTCCAGTACCGCCGCGCCGGCAGTGTTTGCTACTGCAGAGGTCAGCATAATCGCGAGGGGTAATTTCTTGCTCTTAAAGAACACGTTCACAGGGTGTCTCCCATATGCTTCGTTGTGAGATTTAATCTCGTGGCTAGTTATGCAGGCGCTCGTCCAAACTGCTGAAGTATTTTTGATGTTTGGCAACTAAGCGACTGTTTCGACTGAGTTTTCTTTTAAGCAATGCAATCAAAACTACGAATGTAGCGCACCTTAACTGCAATGAAATGTCAGCGCAATAGAAGAATCATTAACGCTTATTAAGTCTGGGCAGGGTTAAGCGCGTAGCCAATAGGCGTTACCGATCGAGTCGCGCGCCACACACTGTGATGGCATGGGCGTAATTATTAGCTTTTAAATATAAACTAATACTTATGTACTATGGGCTTTTGCGACTATTTGTACGTATAGTATGTGCTTGCAAAAAGCAGCCTGTTTTGCAGGCTAAAACCGTAAGGAAGGCGGTCAAACCATGCGTGCATTAGTCGTCGATGATCACATGCTCATACGCTCCGGTTTGCATGACATGCTGGCAAGCCGTTTCCCCGATATCGATGTTGTCGAAGCGGCCAGTGGTGAGGCGGCGTTAGGTCTTATCGGTGACACGCAATTCGATCTGGCCATCATCGATTTATTTATCCCGGGTGAGGCCGCTTTTGTATTTGTGCGTAAACTCTGCGACGCAGACCCCGAGTTGCCAGTATTAGTGTTGTCCGGTTCAGAAAATCCGGTGCACGTGCGTAAATGCATTGATTTGGGATGCTCCGCCTTTGTACCGAAATCAGCTGCGCAAGATACTTTGTTTGGCGCCATTGACAGCATACTTGACGGTGGCGTATTCATCCCCACTGAGATTATGCAAGCCAATGCCGAATCTGCGTTAGACGCGACTGATTTGCCGGCGCTGCCCAGCCTTGAGTCAGTGACCAGCAAGCTAACAGATCGCCAGTTGGAAATTCTGACGTTGATCACCTCGGGTAAATCAAACAAGCAGATCGCCAGAGATTTTCAACTCTCGGAAAATACCGTGAAAGTGCACGTCAGTGCCATTCTGCGCTCGCTGGGTTTGGATAACCGCACCCAGGCCGGCATACTCGGGCAGCAGTTGGGCCTGTTGGCAGAAGCCGCTACGTCTATGCGCTAGTCAGCATCCTGCTCGTAGTAAACAAACGAAAAAATAAGAGAAAACTCATGGGTCGACCAGGTCTAGTCCATGCGTGCGTATGCATCGTCGTGATAGCGCAGGCGCCCTTCGTGACCAGTGCCGGGCAGGCCGCGTCGCGCAGCTACCTGGACGAAACCGACTTGCTTGGCGATATTCCAATCGTAACTGCCGGCACCCGATTAAAGCAGAAAATAACAGATACCCCAACGGCGATAACTATTATCGACCGACAGACGATCGCGGCGTCGGGTGCCACCGAGATTCCGCAGCTGTTCAATCTTGTGCCAGGATTTTTGTCATACTACGTGCTGGGTAATCAATTCGGTGTCACTAATCGTGGTTTGACGATTGATTTCCCCGGCGATCTCGAAGTCATGATCAATGGCCGCTCGGTGTACGAGCCGCTGTTTTCAACGGTTGAATGGAGTTCCTTAGGGATAACTGTTGATGACATTCAATCCATTGAAGTTGTGCGTGGCTCCAACGCACCGGCTCACGGGTCTAATGCCTTCCTCGGAGCAATCAACATCATCACCGTACCGCCGTTGCAAGCCAGCGGCACACGGTTTAACAGCACCATTGGTGATTTGCATACGCGCAATGGCAGCCTGCGCTACGCCGGTGAAGCGGGGGCGGCGCATTACACGCTGGGTGTCAGCTATCGTAATAATGCCGGTTTCCCGGCCGTTGATAGCCGTGATCCCAATCGCGGTAACCGCGTCATAGATGGCAATGAAGCGTTGCACGCCAATGTAGAAGCCATGTTTTCTCCCAGTTTGAATGATAGTGTCGAACTGCGCCTCGGCCTAGGCAGCAGCAACGTTGCCGTTCCCGATTTTGGCCTAGGCTCCGAGCTTGACGAGCACGAGCGCAAAGGTTTTAGCACGCGCGAATTTGACAGCAGCTACCAGCAGATCTTATGGAAACACAGTTTGCAGTCAGGCGCTGAAACGCAATTACATTTCTATCACAATCGACTGCGGATAGATGAAGCCCTGGAGCTGGGCTTTTTGACCGACATATTCGCACCTTTGGGCTTGAGCGTTGCGCAATTATTTAATGGCCACGCCGACGAATTTATTGTCACTGGTCTCGATGATGCACTTTCCGAACGCTATGACATGGAATTTCAACACAGCTTAAATCTATCGAACAAGCAGCAACTGGTTTGGGGCGTCGGCACCCGGCTAGACCGATTGCGCAGCAAAGATCTGCTCGATCGCAAGGCGACCGAAGCAGAAGTGGGCTATCGTTTGTTCGCCAACTGGGCCGCTCAGTTCGGTGCCGGTTGGGCGACAAATGTCGGCTTTATGCTGGAACATAACGATATCGGCGGCACATATATTTCTCCGCGAGTTGGTTTGAATTTAACGCTGCGACCTGACCATGTCATTCGCCTGGCAGCAACTGGGGGTAATCGCACACCGTCGATTGTCGAAGCTAACCAACAACAGATTGTCAGATTTAGCGACGGCGTGGTGATTGATAGCGTTAACTTGCGACCGGAAGACGTGGATTTGACCACACTGACGGAATATGAGCTGGGTTATTTTGGTCGCTTCTTTAGCGATAGATTGACGGCCGACCTGCGCGTGTTCAGGGCCGAGGTTGACGATGGAATCACCGCCGTGGTTGTACCTGCCGAGGGTCTGGATGGGAACGCCAGGCGGCTTACCAACGCGCTGGAATGGACCACAAAGGGGTTTGACGGGCAGTTGCGTTGGCAGGCAAGTGATCGCACATTGATTTCAGTTCAATATGCCTACACGGATTTTGACGGGCAGCGCGTCAGAAATTTCGATCCTCTCGATGTTAGAGAGTTAAGCCGCGAATTGCCACGCCACAATGCCAGTGTTTTGTTAAGCCATCGTATTTTGCCGCAGTTGAGTGCCAGCGTTAGCTGGTATTATCTGTCGGACCTGAAATGGCTGGAAGGCGATTTCGTTGAACAGCATGAGCGCCTCGACTTGCGCGTTGCTTATGATTTCCGGCTCGGTCATGCCAATGGCGAGATCGAGCTTTTGGGGCATAATATCTTCGACGATTTTCTGGAATATCAGGATTCGAATATTTTCGAACGGCGCTGGTTTATTGCCGTGAGTTTTGATTTGCCGTAATGACGGTGAGCAACAGACCAGCTCGAGAGCGAAGGGATTTCGATGTGAA
>JBPCXM010000570.1:0-14374 GCA_051008535.1 Pseudomonadales bacterium
GTACAGACGAGGTAATGCCACCCGAACAGGCACCCATGATGTTGATTTTCGGTGAGCGGCTGATCGATTGAACGGCGGTAATTGCTTCCTTAAGCGCTTCGATATAGTTGTCTAGTCCCTTGTCCCTCATCTCCGGCCCCGGGTTCTTCCAGCTTACCGCGAATACCTTGAAGCCTTGCTCCACCAGGAACTTAAACAAGGATTTTTCTGGCGACAGATCCAGGCAATAGTATTTGTTAATCTGTGGCGGCACGACCAACAGTGGGATGCTGTAAACCGATTCGGTCTTGGATTGGTACTGCATTAACTCCAGCAAATCGTTGCGAAACACCACCCTGCCTTCAGTGACGGCCAAGTTTTCGCCCACATCATATTTGCTTTTGTCTACTTGGGCGGGCATACCATTATTATTGCGCAGATCTTGCAACATCTGTATGAATCCGGTGCCCAAGCTGCGTCCTCCCGTATCCAGGGTACGTTTGATGGCCGCCGGGTTGCCGATCAGACTATTGGTCGGTGCCATGGTATCGGTGATTAAGTCCACCGCAAACTGCGCGCGGCGTAAATCCATGCCTTCCAAATCGGTATCGGCCAGCCATTCTCCTAGAGAGTTTTTCCAGCTCAGGTAACCTTGCAGCCACACTCTATAGAGCGGATTGCCCTGCCAGGCGGGGTCGGTAAAGCGGCGGTCCTTGGGGTGGGCTGCGAGGCCGGAATTGCCACCGATTATTTCAATCCACTCGCTCCACATCGATAAGCTGTGTTTGGCGAAAACGGCTGGTTGTTTCGTAATTTGCAACGCGGTGCGCCGTATGGCCCGTAGTATATCCTTTGATCTTATACCCACCATGGGATTGAGCGCTACCGTGGTTTCAGCGGCGTCTGCTCCGATGGCGTCGCGCGCTTCATCTCGTATCGCTTTGAGCTGTTCACGTGACATGTGGTTCTCCTTACATTTTTTTGCTCAAAAATGACCTATTACGTCTGTTAAGGCGCTGGGATGTCTGCTGCCGATAGCGGGTCCTTATCTTATAACGCTACTCTACCCCCAACTGACCACATTGTTACAGCACAAAAAATTGATCTTAATGTCCCGATTATTACCTCTGGAGGCCAGCCGCTGATCAACCTCAGAGGATTTTGGCTGCGCTATCATCGACTCCTTACTTTCTGTAGATTGGTAGCCAACATATGATTTCTGAATAGCGAAAAACCAACTCGCTATCAGAAATTCCTGCTTCTCATCTGCGGCTAGCTACTGCCCGCCACGAAGCACTACATAACTTAGCTGAAAAAATGTTTCAGATTTAAGCTGCAGTTGATAATCCTATCGACTACTCTCGAAATGCTGTTCTATGGCCTCAATTGGTAATCCCTTGGCCAACTGCGTGAATGTGATTTATCGGCGCTTGGTGCATGATTCCATCCCAAGTTATCCCGCAATTATTAGTCAATCACAGGAAATATGCATCATGAACACAAAAAAGACAGCATTATCCACTGCAATTGCAACCGCTGTATTCGCCATGACCGGCGCATCGGTTAGCAGTGCGCAGGATCTCGTATTGGAGGAGGTCATAGTTACGGCGCAGAAACGGGCAGAGAGTGCTCAGGATATTCCTATTGCCGTCAGTGCATTCGGTGCGGACTTTCTCAAAAAGTCCAACGTCGTGGGGGTAGACAAGCTGATTGGTTTTACGCCTGGCTTAAACGGTACCGTCGGCCAGGACGCGGAAAGTGTTATTACGGTGAGGGGAGTCGGCACCGATGCATTTGGCGTGGGTGTGGACAACAGTGTAGGCATGTTTATCGACGATGTACCCGTCGGCCGACCTACCTTAATCGGTAACTCCTTTTTTGACCTTGAGCGTGTTGAAGTTGTGAAAGGGCCTCAGGGCACTCTGTTTGGCAGAAATGCTTCTGCGGGTGCAATCAGCGTGATCACCAACAAACCTAACCTGGAAGAAAACTCGTTCGAACTAACCGCTGGTGCCGGTAACGAGGGCCAGCAAGTCTATGAAGTGACCGGTAACCTGGCGGCCAGTGATCAGTTGGCTTTCAGGTTGGCAGCGCGCCACGATGAGCGTGACGGGCCGTTCGAAAATACCGTGACCGGGGACGAGTTGAATAACCGCGACCATACCAATATTCGCCTCGGCGTCAAATACGAACCTACCGATACCCTGAGCACATTTTTCTCTGCCGAGCAGGTTGATATCGATACGCGAGTCGGATTTAGTGATATCAATGTTGCCTTCGAAGACAAGACGGCCCAGAACCAGGTGCCATCGCAGGATATCGAAGTGCAACGCTATTTGGCGAAGATCACCTGGGACATAAACGATACGTGGACCTTAACGTCCAATACCTCTTTTATGGATTACGACTTGATAGCGGTTCCGGTTGACGTCGATGTTTCAGATACGTTTTTTCTTCAGATTCAAGAACCGCAGGAAGGGGACCAGTTCGTACAGGAATTTCGCTTGAACGGCAGTACCGACAATGTTGACTGGTTTGTGGGAACCAGCTTTATCAGGGAAACCATCGAGTCGCGCTATTCCCCCGATTATTCCGATTTTATCCTGACGCAGGTCTTGCTAGATGATTTTACATTTTGCGATACCAGCGGTCTGACCTGTCTGGATAATGTTGAACAAGACCACTTTGCCGAAACCGACAACACCAGCTATGCACTGTACGGCGACGTAGCCTGGAATATCAACGACCGCATAAAGCTGACTTTTGGAGCCCGCTATACTGTCGATGAAAAGGAATTCAAGGTCAATCAACCAGTACCGAACAGTGCGCTATCAATGGTGACAGGAGATGCCCTGGTCAAACTCGGTACCACCGGCTTGCTCGAGGATGACGATAGCTGGAACTCCTTCGATCCGCGCGTGGTACTGGACTATAAATTAATGGACGATGTACTGGTTTACGGCAGCGTGTCGTCGGGTTACAAGTCGGGTGGTTTCAATTCCGATCCAAACAACACACTGGAGTCTGGGCTGCCGCAAAAACCGGCATCGTTTGACGAAGAGACGGTTCTAGCTTATGAAATCGGCCTGAAAACGCAGTTCTGGGATAACCGCGCTCAGGTCAATGCGGCCATCTACTTCAATGACTATGAGGATTACCAAGTGGAAGCCGGAGATTTCGTCATTCTGATAGAAAATGGGGGTGAACTGGAGAGCAAGGGTTTTGAATTGGATGGCACCTTCTTATTGGGCGAAAGTTTGACTTTGATGCTGAACTACAGTTACCTCGATGCTGAATTCACGAATGGCGCAATCGAAGGGATCGATGTATCCGGCGAGCGACTTAACCGTGCTCCAGAACATAGCGGGGCCATTATCGTCAGCTACGGGATCCCGATAGGCGAGCTTGGTGAGCTGAGTGTACGCGGCGATTATATCTACAGCGATTCATTCCTGTTCGCCACTGAAAACCCGGCACTCGAGCAAGAGTCTTATGGACTTTTTAATGCCCGTATCGGGTTTGCGGCGGCAAACGATAGATGGGAGCTAGCGCTGATTGGCGAAAATATCGCTGATGAGGAATATTTTGCCGCGCGGTCGGATGTCCTCGACCAAAATCTCGTCGTACCGGCAATGGGCGCAATGTATCGTGCCGAAGTGACCGTAAGATTCTAAGACCCTCCCGCAAGCACTGACGAACTTATGTAGCATGGCTGGAGGCAGATCACTGCCTCCAGCGTTTTTTTACAACAGTGATGGAATAGCGTTATGGTTCAAAAGTTTCCCCTGGTGATCTTGCTGTTCACCATAACGGCGCTAGATTGCCAGGCAAGAGAAGCGGCAAGTCCGCAACGCGTGCTAGGCCTTTCTGGCGCTGAAAATTTCCGCGATTTTGGCGGTTATGAAACCAGCGATGACCAGACGGTAAAGTGGGGTTTGCTGTATCGCTCCAACCAGCTGAACAGGCTGACAACCGAGGACTATCGACGCGTTAACCGGCTCGATATCAAGCTGGTCGCGGATTTCCGCGATGAAGGGGAAAGGGCAGAAGCGCCGACCGATTGGCAAGGGGAGGAATCACCGCGATTCCTTCCTCTCCCAATGGCATCGACCGGCACACTTGAAAAGATACAGCAAGAAATCGATACCGTGATGGCAACAGATCAAAATCCGACTAAAATTCAGACATTGGCCATTGCCCTGTACGCTAAACTACCGTTTGAACACGGGGACAAGTACGGCCAGTTATTGCAAGAAGTGGCCGATTCAAAATCCCTGCCACTATTGATTCATTGTGCCGCCGGCAAAGACCGCACCGGTGTGGGTGCCGCGTTGATATTGAGCGCGCTTGGTGTTCCAAGGAAAACCATCATCGAGGACTTCCTGCTTTCCAATCAGTACCCACTGGCGCAGTACGCACATTTACCCGAATCCTATAAACCTTTCCTGAGCGTAGATCGAGCGTGGCTGGAGGCTACCTTCAATGCGATTGAAGAGCGCGATGGAAGTGTTGATGTATATTTGAAAACGGCACTGGATATCGACGCTAAAACTAAAGAGCGCATCCGAACTAATCTGTTGCAGTAACCATCCGGAATCTGTAGTTCCAGTTTGAGTCAATACACATTAAAATCACTTCCGTGTGGGCTGGAATCAAACGCGCGTCAGTCTCTCTGCAGTGAGCTTCTCGATCAATGAGATGAGCCGATTCGTATCGACAGGTTTGTGGAGAATTGAGCAGTTCGAGAGATTAGCCGCTTCAATTTCACGCGCCGAAGTATCGCCGGTAACGAGGACCGTCGGCAGATCGTCCACGGTCGCCTGCCGAACCCGTTTGATGACTTCAACGCCGTTATAGCCCGGGAGACGGTAGTCGGAAACGACAATATCCGGGCATATGCCGGCTTCTATATGTGCTAGTGCATCGTCGCCATTCGATGCGCCGTGGGCTTGCATCCCCGCAAGCTCCAACAGCATCATTGTCGCGTCAACGATGGCGAAATCGTCATCGACGATCAGCACGATGAGCTTGCGATCGTCGTGCGCAAGTGATTGCGCGGGCGCGCGCGATTCCGCTCGCGCTTCCTCTTGGGTGCCAAGCGGCACGTCAACAGCAAAGGTTGAGCCTTCACCTGGTACCGAAACGACATCGAGTGGATGATCGAGTAATAGTGCGATGTGCTTAACAATTGCGAGACCCAACCCCAGCCCTTTGCTTCGATCGCGCACAGGGTTATCGAGCTGATAGTACTCCTCGAAAATCGTTTCGAGATCGTCCTGGGCGATTCCAATTCCGGTATCACTAACCGCGATCCGCAGGACGTCAGCGCCGAGTTGGCAGTCGATAGTCACGCAACCGTGTTCCGTGTAACGAATTGCATTGGTTACAAAGTTCTCAAGCACGCGCTCGAGCAAACCGGGATCGCTGTGTACCACGCAAGTGTCGCCTGTATAGTTAAGTTGGAGCCCCTTTTCTTTCGCTTGTTGCATATTGTCGGTGACGATGCGGTTAAGTAATTCCTGAATGCGAATGTCACGTTTCTCCGGGATGATCGAGCCGCCGTCGAGCTTTGAAATATCGAGCAACGCATCGAGTAGCTCGCTCATAGTTTCGAGTGAGCTAAGCATTTTGCCGTTCACTTCCCGCAGCTTCGGTTGATCAAGCGGCCGCTCAAGCTGACGCGCCATAACCGACAAATACATACTTAGTGATTGTAGTGGTTGTCGCAAATCGTGGCTGGCGGCTGCTAAAAAACGAGATTTCGTCCTGGTGGCACGCTCGGCGCGGCTCTTTGCCAGCCGTAAAGCTTCTTCTGTCTGTTTGCGTTTGCTGATATCACGAACCGCTGCCGCGACAAGTGGGCCGTCGCCGGTCTGAATCGAGCTGAGGCTCACCTCGATCGGAATCTCTCGCCCTGTTTTTGTGACGGCATATAAGTCCAGTTCGGCACCCATACCCCGGACCTTCGGATTGGCGGCAAACTGCTCTCGATGCGCTGGATGGCCATCTCGGAAGCGTTCCGGGACTAACGCTTCAACCGGCATGCCGCGCAGTTCCTTTTGCGTGTAACCAAAGAGGCTGGTCGTCTGCGAGTTAGCAACTTCGATCTTGCCAGAACCATTTACGATGATGGTGGCATCGGGTGCCGATTCAAGGAACAAACGCGCTTGCGCGAGGGCTTCTTCGGTCTGTGTACGCGTTGTGATGTCGAGAATGATGGCGGCATAGACTTGTCTGTCGTCAAACATCATGCGTTGAAGGTGTACCTCCACCGGATATTCACTGCCGTCCTTACGTAGATGCACCGTCGTAAAGACGATTTTGTCTTTTCCGTTGTTGAGGAGTGGGCCAACAAGCGCCGCGAACGTTTCCTCGGTGTGTTCCGGTTTGATATCAACCGGCGTCATCGATTGCAGTTCATCCAGGGTATACCCGAGATTGCGGCACGCACTTTCATTGACTTCAATGAAGCGGAAGGAGTCAGCATCAAAGATGTAAATCTCGTTGAGCGATCGCTCGACAATGCGATCAAACCCGGCATGCCGGATTTCGGCCAACTTACGTTGCGTGATATCAACGTGAGAGACCACGGCCCAGCCGAGCGTTACTTTGAACGGCAACACCGTCATTAAGAACCAGCGTTTTTCGGTGGGCGAATGACACGGGTACTCAAGTTCAAATTTGGCGCGTTCCCCACTTAGGACAGCGAGAATGCCGTCATGGGCGACCGGCGCTTCGTCCGCCCAGGGTCCAGCGGCGCCCCGGCAGATCTCAAGATAACTTATCCCAACGCCACGCACCAAAGAATCGGATCCGCCTTTCTCTCGCGCGAAAGCGGACCATGCCTCATTGACTTGAACGATGGTGCCGGCGGCATCCAGCACGGCGGCCTGCGACGGTATGGAGCTCAAAACAGCTTTGATATCTTCTAGTTGCACTGTTCGCTCCGCACCGAGTCCCGGACTAGCCAATTTTACGCCTGTTTGACGTGCGATCAAGATCAAGATATTACAGAATGAGATTATTCAACCATTTCAGTCCACTGCCGATTATGCCAAATTGGACCCGATTGAAGTCCGAAATGAGTAGAGACCACGACCCGGATGTAGCGCGGTTCGGTTCTGGAATCCGCCGCGTCTATCGGACGTTTGTGATTTACCGGGCGCTGCTGAATTCAGTCAAATAGCAATAGCTGTGGCCATTATGGCGTGCAGCAGCACGTTGGCGCCCGCTTCCACATGTTCCGCGAGTGCACTTTCGGCTTCGTTGTGGCTTAGCCCATCCTTGCAGGGAATGAATATCATGCTGGTGGGCGCCACAGAAGCGACGTTGCAGGCGTCATGGCCCGCTCCGGAAAACATTTCCATGGCGTCATTGCCAGTTATCTCGACTGCTTTGCGCACAGCGTCTATGCAGCTTGGGTCGAATACCACGCCCGGTGCTTCCCAGAAGCATTTCATCGTGAATTCCAATCCCAATTTTTCGCACGCTTCGCTCACAGATGTTTGATAAGCCTCTAGCATGGCCCGGTAAGCCGTCTCGTCTGGGTGGCGGATGTCTGCCGTCAATTCCAGCTCGCCCGGAACAGTGTTGCTGGAGCCGGGCTGGGCATTGATGTAACCGAAGGTCATGCGGCCGTGCGGCGCATGTTCTTCGGCCAATGCATACAGTCTGGGCAGGATATCAGCCAGCGCCATTATCGGGTCCTTGCGCATTGCCATGGGGGTGGGGCCGGCGTGGGCTTCCTGACCCTGAATGACAATCCGATGCCGACTCATATGTTGTACACCGGTCACAACGCCAATGGTTTTGCCTTCCATTTCCAATACCGGGCCTTGTTCGATGTGGGTTTCGAAGGCGGCATGCACTGTGCTGTAGCTAGCTTCGATGTCTCCCAAATGACCCAGGCGCAGCAGTTCTTCGCGCACGGTAATACCGTTTCGATCATGCAAGCAGTACGCTTCTTCCAATGCCATGTTGCCGGACCAGACGGCAGAGCCCATCATGGCGGTGTCGAAACGACAACCCTCTTCATTGGTCCATACGACGGCTTCCACCGGATGATTGGTGGCAACATTGTGGTCATTGAGCGCCTCGATGACTTCCAGGCCCGCAAGTACGCCGTAGACACCGTCGAATTTACCGCCAGTTGGCTGGGTATCAAGGTGACTGCCGGTAATGACCGGTGGCAGAGTGTTATCCTTACCCCCTCTGCGCGCAAAGACGTTACCTATGGCGTCGATACGAATCTCGCATCCGGCTTCGCGACACCATTGCATAAACAACTCGCGGCCGCTCTTGTCTTCATCGGTCAATGCCTGCCGGTTACAGCCGCCCGCCTGAGTAGCCCCGACTTCGGCCATGTCCATCAGTCGCGACCACAGCCGTTCTCCGTTGACGCGCAATTGATCAGTCATTGTTGATGCCTCTGTTACAGTGGGTCGCGGCGCAGCGGTTGGCACATACAGTGGATACCGCCGCCGCCAACGGTGATGCACGACACATCGGGATCGAGCACAGTCAAACCTAACGCGCGACATTGTTGCACCAGATAGGTGCTCTGCTTAGGCATCAGCGCACGATCGTTACCCAGCGAGACTACGTTCAAACCCAGCGCGTCGGCATGTTTATATGGTATATCCAGAATTTCTACACCCTGGGCTTTGAGCCAGTCTACGACATTAGGGTCGCAGACATCGGTGCAGACGCCGGCCAAGGTATCGGTAATCATAGCGATGGTGACATCGGCATGCACAAAGAAGGCATCAAATTCGTACAGGCATACGTCCCAACCCTCCGCTTCCAGCCATCGCTTGACCTGTTGTGCACCTGTTTCATTGCTGCGTTCTCCGCTATAGCCGATCAATGCAGCGCCGGGCTTGATAATCATAAAGTCACCACCTTCCAGGCAGCCGGCGGTCACTTTGTCGTAAAGGGGCAGATCGTTTGCGAAGCAGAAATCGAGTACCGGGCCATATTCACCGCGGCGCCACCACTGGGCCATCTGGCCGATAATCATGCCCCAGGGCGTCATGAAGCTACCGTCGCGACCCCAGATTTGCAAGGGCAAGTCAGGGTCCGGTGGTGTGATGTGTACAGTAACTCCGGCATCCCGATAAATTGCCAGTACTTCCTCATATTGCTGGCGAGCGCGCTCAACGTCAAGGTAGATACCCTCGCGTATTTTCCTGCGGTTGATGGAGTTGGTGGGTAAGATTGCGTTGAAGTTATCAATCGGGCCAACCAGTACATCGCGCAGTACGCCAGTCTCAGAATCTGTACCCCAGCGGGTCAGCGCAGGTGTATCGCCGCGCTGCAGGCGGGTGCGCATGGAAAAGATATCGCTCATTGTTTATTCCTCAAGTGATGTTAAACATTGCACAACTGTACCTAAGCTACGTGCAATGGTGGCCGTCGATCCTGCCAGGGCATGGCAATTTCCAATGCGGATGCTAGGCGAATCAGGGTGGCTTCATCAGCGAAGCGGGCAACAAATTGCATACCGATCGGTAAACCCTCTCTACTCATGCACAGCGGTAGCGAGATGGCGGGCTGCCCGGTAACATTGAAGGGCGCGGTGTGCGGGCAGAAATTGCCCGTTATGGCCATAAAGTCATCGAAGCTTATGGGCTTATTGGAATTGAACACGCCCAGGAGTGGTGCAGGCGATGCCGTCGTCGGTGTTAGCAGCACATCATAGTGTTCAAAGAAACCACCTATCGTACGGCGCATATAGTTGTAGGTGGCCATGGCCTCAAACCAATCATCGATACTCAACTGGCTCGCGATTTCCACTGCTTCCAAGGTAGGCGGCTCAAGATGATGTTCGTCGATGGGATTATGAGTCGCGTTTGCGAGGCGGCTCACTTCATGCGCGGTACTGTATGCCCAGACGATATGGTCAGCCTGACTGTAACGCTCGTTGTCTATCTCCGGCAAGGCTTGTTCAACCATATGCCCCATGGCTTCAAGCTGCTGCGCGATGTGTCCGGTTGCAGCTACCATTTCCGGATCGTCGAGTGCAGCTGTTCCGAACGCAATGCGCAACTTATCCGGAGGTGCACCGACCTCATCCAGATAAGGACGTAACGGCGGCGCAATGGTAAATGGATCGCCACTCGCAGGATGGCAGGTGGCATCTAAAATGGCAGCGGTGTCGCGTACCGTGCGTGTGATCACATGCTCGGTGTTCAAACCACCATACAGCGTTTCATCCAGTGCCGGCCCTTTGCTGATTCGGCCGCGGCTGGGTTTCAGTCCTACCAATCCGCAGCACGCGGCGGGAATACGAATCGAGCCACCGGTATCAGTGCCGTGTGCGATGGGCACCATACCGGTCGCGACAGCCGCCGCCGCGCCGCCGCTGGAACCACCGGTAGAGCGGGTGATATCCCAGGGATTGCGGGTAGCGCCCGAATGCGCCGACTCGGTGGTCGCAGCCTGGGCGAATTCGGGTAGTGTGGTGCGGCCGAGAATATTCAGGCCTGCGGCCCTGTAGCGTTGCGTTAGAAAGGCGTCTTGCGAGGATACAAAACCTTTGCCAATGCGGCTGCCGCATTCCTGGCATTTTCCTGCCTCTGTGGCGCCCGTATCCTTCAGCAGAAAAGGGACGCCGGCGAAGGGCATGTCCGGTGTAATGCAATTATCAGCATCCATTATGCGCTCACCATACGTTTCTATCACTGCGTTCAGTTTAGGATTCAGCAAGACTATGGCCTGAGTGGCACAGGCAGCCAACTCCTGCGCAGAGATCTCTCCGTGGCGGACCAATTGCGCGAGACCCAGCCCGTCATATTGTGCGTACTCGGTCAGTTTCATGGATTCAATTTCATCTTAGTGCACGTGTTGAACCGCATTCTACCCCTATAGAACAACGCATATAGGCGGATTTTCGCCGCTGGCCGGATATGGAAAGACGTTGGCCCTTTTGGTGAATGCGGAAAATTCCTTTCATAGTAAAGTAGTCACATCGACGGCTAGTGTGTCGAACCCTGTTAATAGCTAGGAAATACTCATGAACGAATTCAAACTTCTGATAAATGGCGAGTTGGTGACTGGTGATCGCTCAATTGAGGTGATCAACCCCGCCACTGAAGCGATGGTAGCGAATTGTCCAACTGCCAGTGAAGCGCAGTTGGAGCAAGCGATTGCGGCGGCCAAGCACGCGTTCACCGCTTGGAGCCAGACGGCCATCGAGGAACGTAAGACCAAATTGCAACGAGTGGTAGATGTGATTAAGACCAACGCCGACAGCATTGCTGAACTATTAGTCGCCGAGCAAGGCAAACCTCTGGAGCAGGCAAAGGGAGAGATGCTGTTTGCAGAGATATTCTGTGGCTACTTCGCCGAACAAAGCTTACCGGGCAAAGTCCTGGCGGATGACGATAATCAACGGATTGAAATCCACCGTAAGCCCCTGGGGGTTGTAGCCGGGATCATGCCCTGGAATTTTCCCTTTGTGCAGGCGGTATATAAACTGGCGCCAGCCCTGTTGGCGGGCAATACGGTGATTTTAAAACCTTCACCCTTTACGCCCTTAACCACTCTGCGGCTTGGTGAATTAATACAGGATATCTTCCCTGCCGGTGTCGTAAATGTGGTTGCCGACAACAACGATCTCGGTCCAGTGCTAAGTGCACACCCCGATATTGCTAAGGTATCGTTTACCGGATCAACGCCCACTGGTAAGAAAATAATGGCCTGCGCCGCCGATACTCTAAAAAGATTGACCCTGGAACTAGGCGGCAACGATGCGGGTATTGTATTGGATGACGTGAATGTTAAAGAGGCCGCGGCCGGTATTTTCGCGGGTGCTTTTGGCAATAGCGGCCAGATCTGCGCTGCTCTCAAACGTCTATATGTTCCGGACAGCTTGTACGATGATCTCTGTGACGAGATCGCCCGATTGGCGCAAGCAGCCGTGGTCGGTGATGGTATGGATCCTGATACCGAGTTCGGCCCGGTACAGAACAAAATGCAGTTTGAAAAGGTGCAAGCTTATATCGAAGATGCGAAACAACATGGCCATATTATCGCCGGTGGTGAAATTCCGGATGGCCCTGGCTATTTTGTGCCACTGACGGTCGTGCGGGATATCGACGACGGAACGCGGGTCGTCGATGAAGAACCCTTCGGCCCTATATTACCCATCCTGAAATACACCGATGTGGATGAAGCCATTGAACGCGCCAATCGCTCTGAATTCGGTTTGGCAGGGTCGGTCTGGTCCGGTGATGCGAATCGTGCACAAGCAGTGGCGTCACGCATGCAATGTGGCACAGTCTGGATCAACCAGCACGCGGCGTTTGCACCTAACGTGCCATTACCCACCGCCAAGCAATCCGGTATCGGTGTTGAATGGGGAGAAGAGGGTATCGAAGAGTATACGCGCGCGCAGGTGGTGAATATGGTGAAACCGCAGTAGAAGTTTGGACGCTATCGCGTTCGATATGAGTATTTAACAGGGAAACCGCCGTTCGACCGACAAATGAATCGAGGAACAAATAAATGACATCCACTGCGCCCAGAACTCTCGCAGGATATAGCGACCGAATAAGCGTGCGTCCCGGCGATAAGCTTGCCGTCAAGGTGAGTCGCTACGGTGGGCCCGAGACATATGCGGCGGATTTGGTGCGCGTCATCAACGGAGATGCGGTATCTCATGATGCAGGTTTTTGCGTGAAACCGATCGCTGCAGATTTCGCAGGTACTTATCCAGCTCGTCATCAGGAACAACACTTCGGTTCTTATGTAGAAATTCCGGCGTCTCATCGCCTGGACGACCTGACCAGCTTTACCGTGCAAGCAGCAGTCCAGCCGACATTCCTGCCCCACGTACCGGTGACTAACCTGGATCCTGATGCAGTACCCTCCGCAATGACGTCATTGGTCCACGAACAAACCCTGATCGCGCGATGGGATACGGAGCAACAGGCAGGGTGGACACTGCTGCTGGATGAATTTGGTCATCCGACGTTTCGTGTCGGTGATGGCAGTGGAGGGGTGGAAGAAGTGAAATGCATTCAGCGACTCACAGTGAATACCTGGACCTGGCTGACCCTCAGTTACGATCAAAGCAGTCAACAGGCAACGCTCGTTGTGCAGGAAGTGGGCGATAGCCCGGGTGCCCGTTACATAGCGGCTGAGGGTGTTGTCGAGCAAAAGTTCACGATTCAGCCCAGCCAACAAGGTGTCTTGCGCTTTGGGGCAGCCTGTGGCGGCTGGGGCAATGGCGCGCACGCCATCCCAGCTGATGCCTTTAATGGTCGGCTGGACAGCGTGCGGTTGAGCGCGCGTGTTGTATCGACTACGGAAGCAGCCGCATTGCGCAGTGTGACACTGCCCCGTGAATTGAAGCCGGCATTGATCGGCGCCTGGGATTTCGCCCGGGGTACCGGCACCAACCGGGTATATGACGAATCCGGCAACGATCTGCACGGTGTCGCCGTGAACCTGCCCATGCGTGCAATACGGGGTGTCCACTGGGATGGTTCTGAGTACGTGTGGAGACACGCACCTCAGCACTACAGCGCGATACACTTTCATTCTGACGATATCTATGATGTCGAATGGCAAACCGATTTTTGTTTTAAAGTACCTGACAACCTGCCTAGTGGTGTTTACGCCGCTCGCCTTAAGCATGGTGACTTTACCGACTATGCGACCTTCTTTGTGGCTCCGCCAAAGGGGGTGGCCACCAACAAGGTCGCCCTGTTGATGTCGACGAGTACCTATATGGCGTATTCGAATGTCACCATGGCCATGGAGCACCCGGAAGCTCAGGCAGCCCACTATACCCAGCAGGTCGATTACGCCTTTATGCGCGAGCACCCGCATTATCAAACCGGGGGTCTTTATCATCGCCATGTCGATGGTAGCCAGTACAGCATGACCTCGCGTTTGCGACCGATCCTGAATATGAAGCCTGGCGGCCTGCTCTACAATCTCAATATGGACACGCTGATCGGCGAATGGCTGGAACATGAGCAGATTGGCTACGACATCATTACCGATGAGCAGCTGGATACAGAGGGTCAAAGCCTGTTGGAAAACTACCCGGTGGTGATCACCTCCAGCCACCCCGAATACTATTCCACGAACATGCTCGATGCGATTGATGCATATTTGGACAACGGCGGACGTTTAATGTATCTGGGTGGCAATGGCTTCTTCTGGAATACACCGTTCCATCAGGAATTGCCAGGTGCGGTGGAATGGCGCTGGGAAGCGGCCTTTGGTGAGATGTTCAACGAGTTTGATGGCACACGCAGCGGTTTATGGTGGGAATCGAATCGACCCCCAGAAAACACCTGCGGTGTTTCCACCAACGCTATGATCTTTCATGGCGCCTCTGCTTATCGCCGACAAGCTGATGCCGAAAACCCCCGGGCATCAT
>JBPCXM010000571.1:0-4025 GCA_051008535.1 Pseudomonadales bacterium
GATAATAACGCGGCCGCGGCGGAGGCAGAAATCGCACTCGCGGAAGCAGCGCAGGCCGCGGCAGTCAACTGCCAGCAGGAGTTTAATCGACTGCTGGAGGGTAAAACATCCGTTTTGTTTGAATCCAGCCGCAGTGCCGTTAAGACCACCGGCCTTGAGTTGCTGCAGCAGATAGCCATCGTAGCCAGAAGTTGCCCCGGCGTCGATATTGAGATTGGCGGCCATACCGACGCGAGTGGGTCGGACGAATTGAATGAGAGTTTGAGCGAGGAGCGCGCCAGCGCAGTAAGAATGGCGTTGATCGAGTTGGGCATGACTGGAAGTGCGATGTCTGCGGTCGGCTATGGCGCCAGCAAACCCATTGCAGACAATACCCATGTCGAAGGGCGGGCGAAAAACAGACGCGTTGAACTTATTGTGAAAGGACTATAGATCATGAGTTATCTTCTTACGCAAATGCTGCTATGTTTATTGCTTGCTGCTGTGCTCGGTTTTATTCTGGGCTGGTTATTGAAGCGTTGTTCGTGCGCCGAAGTAGAAGCGGAATGGCGTGGACGTTACGGTATGCTGGAAGACGAGCGTAACCGCTTACGCTTGCAGTTGGAATCCAGCCGACAACCCGTTGTAAATTTTGATAACAACGATGATACGGACAGCAAAGCCGCGATGGGTCTGATGGGTAGCGTGACGACAACCCGTGGCGTGGCGACGCCAGTTGAGTCACCAATTGCTGCAAGCGATTACGATGTGGAGGAGATAGAGGGCATAGGTAAAGGATACGGCAAGCGTTTGCGCGCACTGCAAATCGAAACCACGCAAGACTTGCTGGCTAAATGCAACTCGGAAAGTGCGGTGGCGGACGTCGGCGAGTCCATGGGCTTGGAAGCGACTGTGATAAAAACCTGGGTCTGCATGGCCGACCTATTGCGCGTGCCGGAAATTGACGGCCAGTTCGCCGAATTGTTGGAGTGGTCCGATGTTCACGGTGTACAACAGCTTGCGCAGCAGCAGGCCGATACTCTGGCTCTGCATCTCGAACAAACCAACGCTGCACAACGGCGCGCCGAGAATGTACCGGATGCTGCCACATTAGCTCAGTGGATTGAAGCTGCCAAGGGCTTGCCCGAAGTGTTAAATTTTTAGCTAACCTACAAGGGTAATTCCGAAATACTTCAATGCAACAGTGTTGATAAATATGAGCAGTAGTATGAGAGGAATAAAGCTGTTCAATGACAGGTTCACGTAGCGCTCCATTAAGGAGTCCTTATAGTCTGGATCACCGTGCTCCAGCTCGGCATTGAGATTTTGCTTTTTCCAACGGAAGATAACGAACAGGCAAACTAACAGGCCATTGAGCGGCAAGATCGTATCGTAAAAAACATCAATGATCACATCGAATAGAGATTTCGTCTGGCCAGCGTAACTGAGAAAACCGGTCAACCACTCCACCCGGCCGAATGAGAGAACGCATGCGACCGTTAACACCGCCATGGTGGCGCCCAAAATCGCCAAGGCTTTGGTGCGGGAATAACCCTTGCTGACAAGGCTTGCAGTGGGCACCTCAGTGATTGATACCAGTGACGTTATGGCGGCAAAAAACACCAAGAGGAAGAAGAACGATGCCGCGACACTGGCCGCCAGGTAGCCAATAGAGGTTTGCAATGCGAGAAAGATTTTTGGTAAAAAAGTAAAGATCAGGCTTACCGAGGAGTCACTCAGCTCGCCGGTATCAATGTCAGGATTAAACGAAAAAATAGCAGGTAAAATCATCAAACCTGCTGCGAATGCCACACCAGTATCGGTCAGCGCGACAATTTTTGCGGACCCCACGATTTTTTCATCGCGGCCTATGTAAGAACCATAGGTAATCATGATCCCCATGCCCAGCGATAGCGAGAAAAACGCTTGCGATAAGGCGCCGTTAACGACGCCTGCATCGATCTTGCCAAAATCGGGCACCAGATAGTACTTTACTCCCAGCAAGGCGTTATCGAGGGTGAGAACGAAAACCACCAGAGCGATTAACATCATAAGCAGGGTTGGCATCAAAATCTTGGCGGCGCGTTCTATGCCGTCTTTGACGCCGCCAATCAAAATCAAATTGACCAATGCCGCCACAACAAGAAAATAAACGAAGACATTATTGGCATTGATAAACTCCCCGAAGTTGTCGGGGTCTGCCAACTGGTCGAGGTTGCCGCTAGCAGCTTCGAACAAATAACCAAAAAGCCATACGGTAATGACCATATAGAACACGGCGATCATGTAGGGGGTAACCAGCACTAACCAACCGGCAATAGACCAAAGCGAAGAGCCTTTGGACAAGTCCCGATACGCGCCGAGGGGGTCTTTCTGCGAGTGCCGTCCCATCGACAGCTCGGCCATCATCACCGGTAAACAAACGAGAAATACAAATAGAGCATAAATCAATAAAAAAGCAGCGCCGCCATTTTTAGCCGCCGCCACGGGAAAGCCAACCAAATTTCCTATACCGACGGCGGAACCGGCTGCTGCCAGGATGAAGCCCAATCGTGAGCCAAATTGTTCTCTTGGTACAGACATGGAATGGTCGCTCTTTATGAAACGTTATATTTGCCCGCAATCATAGCAGTTTTCATCCGACACAAAAGGCTGGTTCTACCACGTGTAAGCAAATTTCTGTTTTAGGTTTTGCGTAATGTGGCGCGAATCTGCTCGTAGTTGCGCCAGCGTGAGTCGCTGATTGCGCCGCGCCGATGGGCTTGCCGTACAGCACAGTTTTTTTCCGATTGATGGGTGCAATTACGGAACTGACAGTCGTCAGCGAAGGGGCGAATGTCGATAAAACCATTGATCAACTCGCGCTCGTCAACGTGCCAAAGATGAAACTCGCGAATTCCTGGCGAGTCGATAATACTGCCGCCGCTAGCTAAGTGAAACAAACGCGCCGTGGTGGTAGTGTGCTTGCCTTTCACCGCGCCACCAGATAATTCACCCACCTGGGTATTGGCTGCCGGACACAAGCAGTTAATCAAGGATGATTTTCCAACCCCTGATTGGCCAACGAACACGCTATTGCCATCGCTTAATGCCGTGCGCAAGCTGTCGATTCCCGCTTCGCTCGCAGCAGCGACGCGCAAGACCTGGTATCCAATGCGTTCGTAATTCGCGACCATAGAGATCAGCGCTTCGTTGCCAGCGGCGTGTAGCAAGTCGACTTTGTTTAATACTAGCAAAGGCCGAATATTGGATAGCTCAATCGCGGCGAGATAGCGGTCGATCAAATTACTGAACGGCTGCGGCTGCGTAGCGATCACCAGCACGGCATGGTCAATATTCGCCGCCACCGGTTTGAGTTGGCCGCGGCTGTCGGGTCGCGCCAGTTGATTGGTTCGCGGCAGCAGCGACGTCACCAGGCCACCGCTGGCTTT
Source organism: Pseudomonadales bacterium (assembly GCA_051008535.1). Classification (GTDB taxonomy): domain Bacteria; phylum Pseudomonadota; class Gammaproteobacteria; order Pseudomonadales; family JAUIET01; genus JBBKXJ01. Next base: position 3,411 of record JBPCXM010000571.1, read on the forward strand.
TATCTGCCAGCTGACGCGGTCGCCCGCGACCAGGCTATCGATATTCGGGCGTACGTCGCAGCGATGAACCTGCGGGCCATCCTGCGCCTCAACTGCGGCTTGCTTGCCGAAATTTGCTATCACCAGCCCGCGCTGCTGGTCGGAGGAATCTTGTGCTGCACGCTGTTGATTTTCCACGCGCGTACGTTGTTGCTTGCTGAGCTTGCGTTTCGCCATAGCCTATTGATTGTCCGGAAGCAGGCATCCTGCCTGCTTCCTGGGGACGCGGCGCAATATGCGATATTGCTTCGCTTCCATGGTCGATGGCGGCACATCCTTGTGCCACTGTGCGTAACGTGGGTGAGCACTCCTTGAATGCGGTATGATCACATTCAAGGAGTACTAGTTTGCTACAATCGAGCCGAACTTGCGAATGGCATTGCCATCTATAAGGAGTACGCATGAGCAACAAAGGCAAACTGATCTGGATTGACTTGGAAATGACCGGCCTGGAACCAGCCAATGACGTGATCATCGAAATTGCAACCATCGTTACCGATGCCGACTTGAATGTTATCGCCGAAGGGCCAACGCTGGCAGTGCAGCAAAGCGAAGCCGTAATGGCCGGTATGGATG
>JBPCXM010000572.1:0-7138 GCA_051008535.1 Pseudomonadales bacterium
CGCCTACGGTTTCGACTTCTAGAGAACATACCATGCCTAAAACTGAAATTAATGCGCAAGACATACTCTGTTACGATGACTATGTTGAAGTGCGCAAACAACACAAGCAGCAATTGCTGCAACATAAGAAGTATCGACGCGTAGAAATAGGCCCGGTAGCCTGCTGCTATTTTGAGTCGTACCAGACTATGTTGCATCAAATACAGGAAATGCTATACATCGAAAAAGGCGGAGACGAACAGCTAGTCGATGAGCTAGCTGCCTACAATCCAATGATTCCCAAAGGCAGCGACCTCGCCTGTACCGTGATGTTTGAGATTGATGATGAAATTCGCCGCCACCATTTTTTGGCACGCTTGGGTGGGGTCGAGGAGACCATGTTCTTCCGCTTTGGCGAACATGAAGTTGTCGGCGTGCCCGAAGACGACGTGGATCGTACTACCGCCGATGGTAAAGCTTCCTCCGTTCAGTTTCTGCATTTCAATTTTGCCGCCGAACAAATTGACGCATTCAAGCAAGCAGAGCAGATCGTATTGGGCTTCAAGCACGCCGAGTATTCGCATATGGTAGTTCTGCGACCCGAAACACAAGCGGCCTTGTCACAAGATTTTAGCGCTTAGGTTTGCGCTGCCTGCCTGACCCTGGTAATTTCAGGTTATGCGCGACATTCATCAGCAATTTATCGAACTGGCTAACTCGGAGCCTAATAGCGCCGAGCTTGCAACGGCGGTTGTGCTGCTAGCGGCCATCGAAAACCCAACTCTAAAAATTGATCAATGCCACGCGCAGCTGGAGCAGTTGGCGCAGTCTGCACGGGTCGCGATTCAGCAGGTCGAATGTACGCAAACACGGGCAGCGCTTTTGTGTGATTTTCTACATGAGGAACAAAAATTTATCGGCAATCAGCAGGACTACTACGCACCTTCCAATAGCCACATCGATAAAGTGTTAGAAATGCGCTGCGGCATTCCCATTAGCTTGGCTTTCCTTTACATGTATATTGGCGACGCGTTGGGTTGGGCTATCGCCGGTATTGGTTTTCCTGGTCATTTTCTCGTAAGCGTTAGAGGCAAACCGCAGGCATTGATCGATCCCTTCGAGGGCGCTCCACTGAGTGAGAAGGATTGCGTGAGCTTGATTCAACGCGCTCAGGGTGCCGATGCCGTGCTGCGCGCGGAACATTTGCGACCGCTAACACATAAGGCGATGTTGCAGCGCATGCTTGGCAACCTGAAGCAAAATTATTTGCAGCAAGCTGGCTGGAACGATGCGTTAAGAATACTCAATTTGCTTGTAGCGATTGATTCTGACACGTTGCGCCTGCGTTATGAACGAGCAATAGCGCTGGAAAAGCTCGACTGTTTTGCGGCGGCTGCACAAGACCTTCGAGAAATTGCACGTACTAGGCCGCAGGATTCGCGGCTAGTCGTGCTGCAAGAAAAAATTCAACAATTGGAAGATAAGTCGCCGCCTAAGTTGCATTGACTAAATAAGCCTATCTCAGGCCATCATTGATACTATCGAGAAACTTACTGCCGGGGCAAAGCTCTTTTTCAGTTAGCCTGTTTAGTGGTTTAGGCACGGTATCCAGTGTCTCGTGAAATTCATTGGGGTCGCAATCCACGTACAGCAGGCCGGTCAAAATTTTTCCTGCTTCTTCATGCTCCTCGATCGCACGGACAGCAGCTTGGCGGTCCTGAATATCATATTCTTCAGCGTGTTTATGCAGGCGTAATACCGAGCCGTCATGCATACACACTTCTTGTGTGGTCCCCGCTTTGTAACTGGTGCGAATTTCTTCGCGCATTGGCACAAAATCTACTGGGACTACATCGGCTTTATCACGAAAATGTTCATAGCTTTTGGTGGAGCCGGTATGATTGTTAAAGGTCACACAGGGAGATATCACATCAAGAAAGGCGAAACCCTTGTGGCTGATAGCCGCCTTGATGAGTGGCACCAGTTGCTCCTTGTCGCCCGAAAAACTACGTGCGACAAAGGTGGCACCCAGCTGGATGGCGGTGCGCGCAAGATTCAACGACTCAAAGGGATTAACATCACCTTTCTTGTTTTTGGTACCCAGATCAGCAGTGGCCGAGTCCTGGCCCTTGGTGAGCCCGTAGCAGCCGTTGTTCTCCACGATGTATATCATGTTCAAATTACGCCGCACAACATGAATAAATTGACCCATGCCAATCGATGCAGTATCACCATCTCCAGAGACGCCAATATAGGTCAGCTCCCGGTTCGCCATGTTAGCGCCGGTAGCGACTGACGGCATGCGCCCATGCACCGAATTGAAACCGTGTGATTGATTCAGAAAGTAAGCGGGTGTTTTGGAAGAGCAGCCTATGCCCGACAGCTTGGCAACTTTGTGGGGTTCTATCGATAATTCAAAACACGCTTGAACAATGGCGGAACTGATGGAATCATGCCCGCAGCCCGCACATAAGGTTGAAATTGCACCTTCATAATCTTTTTTGTGATAGCCCAACTCGTTGGTTGGTTGCGCGGGATGCCTGAAATCCGGCTTCACATAACTCATTGATCATCTCCCCCTGTAACGGTGCGGCGAATAGGCGTGACATTAGCCCCTCTCAAAGACTGCCGCATAATCTCTGTAATACTTCTGGCGGTAATTGGCAGCCCATCATAATGCAACACGGAGACCAATTTCTTGGGCGCAACTTCGCACTCATTCATTAACAACCTACGCATTTGCCCATCGCGATTTTGCTCGATCACAAAGACCACTTCATGATCCGCAATAAACTGGTCTACCTCGTCATTAAACGGAAATGCGCGAATACGCATTGTGTCAATATCCAGCCCTTCCTCATCCACAATTTCTACGGCTTCATAACTCGGCGAAGCGGTGGTACCAAAAAATATTGCTCCATAGCTCGTTTTATGTTTGGCGAGCTTTATCTTTGGAGCAGGTACATATTTTTTGGCAGTTTCGAACTTGTTCAACAACCGCTCCATATTACTGACGTAGGCGTCACCATCTTCGGTATACACCGCGTGAATATCCCGTGACGAACCGCGGGTAAAATAGGCTCCTTTGGTGGGGTGTACGCCGGGGTAGGTTCGGTAGGGGATGCCGTCCCCGTCAATGTCTTTGTAGCGTCCGTAGCGCTCTTCCATTGTTTCAAGTTCTTCCTCAGACAACACTTTGCCGCGATCATAGTGGCGCTCATCATCCCATTCCAGGGGTGGCGACATGGCGTCATTCATACCTAAGTCCAGATCCGACAGCATGATGATAGGTGTTTGCAACCGTTCGGCAAGATCGAGTGAATCCACCATCATTTCAAAGCACTCGGCAGCGGTAGCGGGAAACATCAACACATGTTTGGTATCCCCATGCGAGAGATAGGCAGCGGCGAGAATGTCGGATTGCTGAGAACGGGTTGGCATGCCAGTAGAAGGGCCCGCGCGCTGCACATCTACTAGTACTGCGGGCACTTCCGCGAAATAGGCCAGGCCAAGAAACTCGCTCATTAAGGAAAGCCCAGGGCCACTGGTTGCAGTGAAGGCGCGCGCGCCGTTCCAAGACGCGCCAATCACCATACCCATGGCTGAAATCTCGTCTTCTGCTTGTGCGATAGCGAAGCTTTTCTTGCCGGTGCCAGGATCAATACGCAAGCGGCGTGCATACTTATCGAAGGCGTCAATCACGGAAGTTGACGGCGTTATCGGATACCATGCCGCAACCGTAGCTCCGCCGTATATCGCCCCGAGGGCCGTCGCGGTATTGCCATCCATCAATACATGGTCGGTATACAAGATGTGTTCGGCGACATTGCCACCGCGCTCGACGCGGATGCCAAACGGGCAATCAAAATGATCGTTAGCGTATTGAAAGCCAAGTTCCAGGGCGAACACATTGGAAATAATCAGCTTTTCTTTACTTTTAAACTGGTCGGTCACCAAATCTTTGAGAACCTTGAATTCCATATTTAACAATGCGGCAAGCGCGCCGACATAGATCACATTCTTGAACAACTGGCGTTGTCGCGGGTCGGTAAACTCACGCAAGCAGATCTCGGAAAATGGAATGCCTATAAAGGCGATATCGCCGCGCATCAAGCGAAGGTCAAGCGCCTTGGTGGAATCGTAGATAAAATACCCGCCTGGTTCAACTTCCCTAATATCACGAGCCATACTCTGCGGATTCATACCCACGCCGATGTCAACACCGCCACGCCGACCGAGGTAGCCTTTGTGACTGACCCGTACCTCATACCAGGTAGGTAGACCCTGAATATTGGAAGGAAAAATATTTCGTGGGCTGACCGGTACGCCCATGCGGAATACTGCCTTGGCAAACATATGGTTAGCACTGGCGGAGCCGGTGCCATTTACGTTGGCAAACTTGATAACGAAATCGTTGACTGCTTCTATGCTCTTCGTGGTACTTCTCTTGGCAGTTCTCATGCTACTTCCTGTGAGCCGGCTTTAGTGACGGTATAGAGAAACTTTTGCATATCCCATGCGCCTGTCGGGCAGCGTTCGGCACATAAACCGCAATGCAGGCAAACGTCCTCATCTTTAATCATCACTCGCTGTGTTTGCGCCAGGATGTCGGAAACGTACAAATCCTGTCCCAAGTTTTTTGCGGGCGCCCTGAGTGATGCTCTTAGCTCTTTTTCATCTGCATTCGCGATAAAATTGATGCAATCAGTCGGGCAGATATCCATGCAAGCATCGCACTCAATACATTTGTCCTCGGTGAATACCGTTTGCGCATCGCAGTTAAGACAACGTTCGGCTTCCATATACGCTGTCGCTGGATCAAATCCAAGTTCGACCTCAAGCTTGCGATCTTTTAGCGTTTTTTCCTTTGGTGCGTGCGGCACAATATAGCGAATATCGCTGGATATCTGATTATCAAAACTCCACTCATGAATACCCATTTTCTGACTGACAAGCGTGACGCCGGGGGCTAGCCTTTTGCTGACATTCTCACCCTGGCACAACATATCGATGGAAATAGCCGCCTGATGTCCGTGTGCTGCCGCGGTAATGATATTTTCCGGTCCAAACGCCGCATCGCCGCCAAAGAAAACTTTGGCATTCGTTGATTGGTAGGTAGTTGAATTTACTACTGGCATATCCCACTCACCAAATTCGACACCTTGATCACGCTCGATCCACGGGAAGGCATTGTCCTGGCCAATCGCGATAAGAACATCATCGCATTCAAACTGAACCGGGGGTTCGTCTAACGGAACGAGACTGCGCCGACCTTCATCATCGTAGACCACTTCTACTTTCTCAAAGATCATGCCGGTAAGCTTGCCGTCTTTTACGACAAATTCCTTGGGCACGTGGTTATTGAGTATCGGAATATCTTCGGCCATGGCATCTTCTTTCTCCCACGGCGAGGCTTTCATTTTGTCGAACTGACTGCGTACCACGACTATGACATCTTCACCGCCCAAGCGTCGCGAAGTACGGCAACAATCCATCGCCGTGTTGCCGCCGCCTAGCACCAGTACGCGCTTGCCAATACGGTCTGTGTGTTCGAATGCGACACTGGCAAGCCACTCAATACCGACGTGGATGTTCTTTGTGCCTTCCTGCCTACCCGGTATATCGAGATCCATACCATGCGGAGCACCGGTGCCTACGAATACGGCGTCATAGCCTTTTTCGAGAATCTCCTTGAGGCTGGAAACTGTTGTATTAAAAATCTTGTCGACACCCATGTTGAGCACATAGTCAACTTCTTCATCAAGCACCTCGACCGGGAGTCGGAACGAAGGGATCTGGCTGCGCATCATACCGCCGCCCTTGGCTTGATCATCGTACATTTCGATTTGATAACCCAATGGCAACAAGTCGCGCGCGACGGTCAATGAGGCTGGACCTGCGCCAATTAGTGCTATTCTTTTACCATTCTTTTTTTTCGGTACTGCAGGCAGCAACGATTGCACTTCTTCTTTGTTATCTGCCGCGACCCGCTTAAGCCGACAAATCGCTACCGGCTCCTCTTCGATGCGTCCGCGACGACACGCTGGCTCGCAAGGCCGATCACAGGTGCGACCGAGTATGCCTGGAAACACATTAGATTCCCAATTGACCATATAAGCTTCTGTGTAACGCTGCGCCGCGATCAGTCGTATATACTCTGGAACGGGGGTATGCGCGGGGCAAGCGTACTGACAGTCAACGACTTTGTGGAAGTATTCTGGGTCCTGGATTTTTGTCGGCTTCACTTTGTTTTCCAGTAGAATATGACAGAGCGACTATTATAACCGCTTGTTGCGCGATCTGTTAGCGGGTTTATAAAATCTAAGAATGTCACATTGAAGGAACATTATGCTGCAAGCGAAAGCATTTCGGTTGGCACAATCCATTGTTAACGGCTTCGATGCCTTTTTTGCCGATTATCTGAATCTCACATTGGGTGCGCATGTTCGTTTCGAAAAAGCCGCATGGCTGGACGTGCACGAAGCGCAGCAGCGCCGGCAGATGTTATACGAGAAAAAGATCCGCGAGGTCGTAGAACTTGCGCAGCATACCGTGGGCGACACGCTGCACGATGCTTTTCTTTGGGTGGAGGTAAAACAGCAGTTTGTTCCACTGATCAAGAACCACCGCAATGTAGAAGTGGTCGAAACCTTTTTCAATTCCATTTATTGCTACGTGTTTCAACACAAAGTGATACGCGATACGCATGCATTTTCGCAGCATTCCACCGCACCGGTGAGCACCCAGATTAATCCGGGCATCTATCGCAGTTATCAAGCGACCGAAGACTTGGGCAGCCTGCTAGCCGAAATTCTGTATGACTGTGGTTTTAGCGTACCATTTGAAGACTTGGAGCGCGATACCAATTATGTCATTGAGGCGATTCGAAGGGATCTTATCAGCAAGCTGCCAAACGATGTAATCGTCGCGGATGTAGAAGTACAGGTATGTAAATCGCTGTTTTTCCGCAATAAGGGTGCCTATGTGGTCGGCCGTGTGTTGATCGAAAAAGTTGTAGTGCCGTTTGTGATACCAGTGTTGCATAGCGAAAACGGCGGTTTGTTTATCGACACCGTGTTATTCGAACGCAGCGATATCAGCATCGTGTTCAGCTTCACCCGTACTTACTTTATGTTGTATACCGACCAGCCATCCCAGT
>JBPCXM010000573.1:0-3449 GCA_051008535.1 Pseudomonadales bacterium
AGGGCCGACGAAGTTCCCGCTGCCCTGAAGCGCTTCTATGAAGCCGCTAACCGATAAGACCAAGAAGCCGAACACACAACCCTGAGGAGGGAGCTCCGATGAAACTACGAAACGTTCCAACAACAGTAACGGCTTCGGCCATGGGCCTTTGTGTTGGGCAATTGGCTAGCATACCGGTAGTTGCCCAGGAAAACGCTCTTGTGCTGGAAGAGGTGGTCGTGACCGCGCAAAAACGCGAGCAGACACTGGAAGATATTCCGGGCTCGGTTTCTGCCGTATCGGCGGATTATCTGGATAAAACCAATACCTCCAGCCTGGCCGATGTCGGCAAGATTACCTCCGGAATCCGCTTGGAATCCACCCGAGATGGCAATTCGCCGGTGTTGAAGGTGCGTGGCATCGGTACCCAGCGTTTCAACGCGGCAGTCAGCCCGTCTGTGGGTGTTTTTGTCGATGAAGTGGCCAAGCCGCGTATCGACACGGCCTTTACCAACCTCAACGATGTGGCCCGCATAGAAGTGCTTAAAGGCCCGCAAGCGACTTTGTATGGTAAACAAGTATCGGCCGGGTTGATCTCCATCGTTACCCAAAAACCACTGTTGGAGGAATTTGAAGGTAAGGTACAGGCGAAGATCGGCAACAGCGATCTGCAGGAATACCGGGGTAGCGTCAATATCCCCCTGGGAGAACGGTTTGCCGCCCGGGTCAACGGCTATTACACCCAAAGCGCCTTCGAGCAGGTGGAAAATATCCTCAATGGAGATTCCGAGGAAACAGTCACCGAGGGTGGCCGCGCGCGCTTGCTGTTTTTGCCCACCGACCAACTGGAAATGATTCTCAGCCTGGAACACCATCAGTCCCGAACCGAACACGTGGCGCAGGAAAGGCTGACCTATGGCCCTAACTCGCTGGACTTTTTACGAGCCGATGCGGCTGCGGACGGTGTCCCGGTGGATGCTACTGGTTTGCCACAAGACTTGTTACCGGCAGATCCCTTTGACGGCGAGGTACAGTCGACGGCGCAAAGCAGCCGCGAAGCCCGGAATAATGCGGCGATGCTGCACATCAACTGGGATGTGAATGACAATTGGACGATCAACTCGATTTCGTCCTATGAGGAATATACGCGTTCCCCGACCGGAGATGAACCCGCAGGCGATGGCGCCTCCAGCCGGCTAACCGGTAGCGGCGTTACCACGGGACCTATGCTGCCTGGGGCGCTGTTCTTCACCAACGCTGTTAGTGACCGCAACTATTCGCAGGAAATAAGGGCAACCTACGAGGGCGACAAGCTGTCGTCGATTGTTGGGGTGTTTTATTCAGAAGCGTCGCAGGATACCCGTACCGATATCGCACGGCGAATTTTCGGGTTTTTTAACAATCCGATTCTGTCCTCACTTGAAAAAAACACCGAAGATATCGCCATATTTACCCACAACACTTGGCGCATGACGGATCTGATGGAATTGACCTTAGGGGTCCGTTACGCTGAGACGGAGAAGGACGACCAGGTGGGGACCATTGTGGGCGGGGGGATTTTTGCCGCCATGCCAGTCACGACCGAAATTCCGCAACAAAACGACAGCTGGGAAGCCTTTAGTGGTACGTTGAAAATGATCTACCATATCAGCGAAGACGTGAGCGCCTATGGCGGTTATGACCGGGGTTTCAAAGCCGGGGGTTTTAATAATCCGGTCTTTCAAGGTAGTTTCAACGCAGTCAATGATTTTGATTCAGAGGTCGCGGATAACTACGAAGTGGGTATCAAGGGCCGCTTCTTCGAGCAACGCGTCCGCTGGAGTCTGGCGGGGTTTTTCCAGACCTACAAAGACTTCCAGCTACCCATTCCTGACCCGGCGACTGGCATTGGCTTGATCACTGAAAATGCCGGCGAGGTGGTGAGCCAGGGTATTGAGACGGAATTTATGTGGTTGGTCAGCGACCACTGGATCGTGGACGGCAATATGGCCTATATCGATTCGTTTTATGAAGAGTACGAGAATGCAAGCTGTTTTGACGGGCAAGTCAGCGGATGTAGCGCCGCTGGCACCCAGGATCTCAGCGACAAACGGGTCGACAACCACAGCCCCTGGACGGCGACCCTGAATGCGACCTATGAAGCCGACTTGGGCGATACCGGTATGAACTGGTATGCCCGTGCGGAAGCGGCTTTCCGCGATGACGTGATTGGTCTCAGCAACCACGACCCGGTGGCTCGGCAACATTCCTATACCTTGTACAACGCCAGCCTGGGTTTAGACGCCGCGGATGAGAGTTGGAAGGTGGTGTTGTGGGGTAAAAACCTGGCGGACGAGGAGTACATATCGACGTATCTGCTGGCCAGTGACGAGGGTGTTCCCGGTAATATTCGCAGCATACTCGGGCGCGTGGGTGACGAGCGCAGCTACGGCGTGGATTTGATTTATCGCTTTTGAAGATTCGGTGACGCGCCGGTTTCATTTCTCCTAATCCTAATTTAACAGTAACAACTTGAAGGAGATAGTTGCCCATGCCGGCTCGCTTGCAACGCATCCAGGTAATTAAAGGCTGCGAACTATGGCCAGTGAAAACCAATCCCTCCCACGCCTAGACAAACAATCCATGGGTATAGAAGAAGGCCTGCCCCTGGAGGCCTCCCGCGGTGGCATTGAAGAGCTGAGGAACGACATACAAAGGCTGATGGATATGGAGGCCATCAAGCAGACGAAACATACTTATTTTCGCTGTATAGATACCGCCAACTGGGAAGAACTCACGGCTATCTGCCATGCGGAACTGAAAGTACACTATATTGGCGGTGGTTACGAATTCAAACTGGACAGCCGCGAGGAGTTTGTCGCTGCCATGCAACAGGCGTTCAACAGCGAGTGCATCGGCCGTCACAATGGCTATATGCCGGAAATTCAAATGTTAAGCGCCGCCGAAGCCACCGGCATCTGGTATTTATACGATCATTTCTGGGCGTTGAGCGCAAATCACCTGACCCACGGAACCGCCCTTTATTGGGACCGCTACGTCAAGGAGAACGGGCGTTGGCTCATCAAGGAAACCAATTACCGGCGTATCTATCAGATCAATGAAACGCTGCAGGAAAAACCCGACCTGGGCTCACACTATCTGGCTGACCACGGACAGAAGGTATGACCCCCGATATGTGAATATTCCACCGCCGTGCAGGCGGCGACCCCAGCACGATGTGGTTAAGCTTTGTGAACTGTGTTGAGAAGGACTTAATGATATGAAGAAAATTTGGCTTTATTGTTCATTGCTATTGACAATTGCAACCGCTTACGCCAACCCTGAAGAATATTCCCCCTATGCTAAAGAAAATTTTCCCATGCAGGTGTACTGGGGCGATACCCATGTGCATAGCTCATTCAGCATGGATGCCAGCTCGATGGGGAATACAACACTTTCGCCGCACGATGCCTATAGATTTGCCAAAGGGG
>JBPCXM010000574.1:0-2868 GCA_051008535.1 Pseudomonadales bacterium
CCTCCAACATGCTATATTCGCCATAAGGGGCATGCATGCCTGAGATCTGCGAAAGCAATATAGGTGAGCCGGTGCTGCGGCAAGCCCTGAGTATTCGTTGGTGATCTCAAGCGCACCCGTGGACTCGAAACCAATGCCGTGAACATCGTGTGTTTGGGTCGATCTATTCGTAGTCCGCGGGTGCATGTCCCGCTCTCACTGACAGCTACCTGCCAGCTGTGTCTAGTATCACTGAGAATGGAACGGAATAACTATAGTGGGTCGATCGCGTCGATTTTAGCCATCGAGCGCCCACCGACTGCAATGTGATTCTACACCGGCCTGTGGTTTCAACGACAATACAGGCTCAAAAAACAACACAACCGGCCACCAGCGGACATACAAAAAATAATTCACTATCCGATACTCCGCCTGAACCAGAGTCAACTAGCCGCATCATGCTGTAATACCAACCAGAACGTCGGCTGCGACATCGACTCCGGTTTGATACGCTCGCGCGGCGCTTGATGAACCTCCTGGATGGCATGCGTCTCCTGCAAAGAAGATGCGATTGCCTACCGGCCGCCGCAAGATTTCACGGTATGGCAGCCCGCCGGGCGCCGCAGCGGCATAGGAACCGCGCGTCCAGCGATTGTGGCCCCAGCGAGTGAACGTCCCTTTGACCAGTTTCTTTTCCGTGTCCTTGCCAAGAATAGCGTTAACGTGGTCGATGCCAAATTGAATGGCTTCATCTACGCCGTTACGCTCGAGCTCCCAGCCCAGATCGCCACCCACATAAATCATCGCAAGGCCCGTTCCATCGGCATTTGATAGCAGCCCGGCGTCTCGTTTATCGTTGGCCAAGGGCACAATGTACGAATTTGGGCCCATCCCGAACACATCGGTCGAATAGAGCAAGCCAATGTGGTTGTAGCTGCCCATTGGAAAGGCGTGGAATGATTCAACTTTCTCCCTCGGCAGCGCGGGCGAAAAGTTGATGTCTCCCGAAGCCAGCACGCCCGTAGATACTGTTACCACGGCGGCCCGCGCTCTGAGTGATCCATCGTTCGTCACGATATGTACACCCTTTCCGCCCCAGCGGATCTCGCGGACCTCCACGCCAGTTTTTACCAGCAGACCACGCCCGTAATGCGCTACCAGGCTGCCAAAGCCCTGCGCACAAAGCCAGTCGTTGTCTTCATCATCCGTCAGGAGATATCTGACCGATATGTCAGAGAGCTCCAACCCATACCAGTCGTTTACGATCAACGACTCAATCGTGGCGGACCAAGGGTTGTCATCGTCGAGGTATGCCGAGACAGGCGCGTCAGGTTTATTGCGCGACGCTTCCCAGGCCCGCTCAAAAAAGTCGTCAAGGGCATCATTAAACTCGTCCAGCTTCTTTGCTTCGGAGGGACGACCGTTATTAAAAATGAACTCCTTGCCTTCGTCCGGGGAAACATCGAAACCGTTTTCCTTGCCATAGCGGATCCAGGGATTTGTGCTTGCGTGATGCAACCAATGGCATCCGCGGTCGTAGGGAAAACCGAAGGTGTCCGACTCGGTAAAGGCGCGACCCCCAATACGGTTGTCTGCCTCCAAAATAATAACCGACAGTCCTGCCTGCAGAAGGTTTCGCGCCGCTGCGAGTCCCGCCGCGCCAGCGCCAACGACAACCACGTCCGGTTCGGCCGTATCGCGAGCAAAAAGTGGGCGTGGCAGAAGTGCTGCTATCATGGCAGAAAGTATTTGTCGTCTCTGGGCTTTCATGTCGACTTCAGGATGCTCGATGTTGCTATTTGGTGTGTTCAGACGTCACGCGGCTGATGATGGGATTGAGTCGACCTTGGTACTTGCGTATATACTGCCACATCGCCACCAGCTATCTCACCTCAAACGACCGGTTTATGGCGCGTGGCGTCGCTCGCCATTCTATCACGCCATCGGCGGGAATCAGTGGCTTTGAGGCATCCAAAAATGAGTCGACCTGCCACGAAATATCTGCAAGCATGAATCAAGCTGGAGGAAAGTGTATCAAAACGCCCCGACCGGGCTATATTCAATCAGCAAAAACCCCCTTAACAAAAAAAGCAGCCCGAGAACAACATAAGCCCGGGCTGCCAAACGAGGAACTTGACGCCGCGTGGTTACTCTTCAAACGCAGCGATCATTTCGGTTTTTGGCCGCCACTGCGGACCATAGAGCTTGCGAAACATCTCCGGACGGACCACCGAACCTTTCGCGACGCCGCCTTGCCAGAGGTCGTATTGTTTACTCGAGTACTCAGCGAAGAAATCCGCGAGTTTATTATCTAACTCAGCTATCACCGGTTTGTACGCAAGATCTGTATACAGATTGTGATGTTGCCCGGGATCGGACTGCATATCGTACAGTTCGTTCTTACCAGTGGTTTTTAAGCGCTTCCAATAGGCGTATTCGGGTGTGCGAACACCGCGGGACTCTTCTTGTTCGTAATAGACTTCGTTTTTCCAGGCAGTAGGTTTATTCCGCAATATGCCAACGAAACTGCGGCCGGGGCCACCATCAAATTGCACATCACCGATGCCCAAGTAATCCAAAATAGTCACGGGAATATCGTATTGCCCTATCAAGTTATCGTTTTTAACCCCGGCCTTTATCGCTCCTGGCTGACGCACAATTAAAGGTATATTGAGGGCCGCTTCATAAAGATTAGACGGTAAGGTAACAACAGTATGCTGCCACAAACCATGCTGGCCATAAAAATTACCCTGGTCTGAGGAAAAAATCACCAGGGTATTTTTGTCCAAACCTTTTTTCCTCAAGGCCGCCATCACTTGGCCTACCCCATCGTCGACAATGGTATTTTGTGATGCGACATTCGCCATAGTGGCGGGGTCATTGTGCATT
>JBPCXM010000575.1:0-10159 GCA_051008535.1 Pseudomonadales bacterium
ATTACAAGGCGCCAGACAAAACCGCCGAAACCATCGTCGATGGCTGGGTCAGAACGGGCGATAAAGGCACGATCGATGAAGACGGATTCCTGCGCATTACCGGCCGTGTCAAGGAGATATTCAAAACTGCCAAAGGTAAATACGTCGCTCCTGCGCCGGTAGAGAACCGCTTCGTGGCAAGTTTTCCGCACATTGACCAGCTGTGCCTGGTCGGTTCGGGCTTACCGCAAACTGTGTTGCTGGTGAACCTCACCGAAGGAGGCCAGAAGATCAGCCGCGAGGAAATTAGCGCTGCGCTGGAAAAGACCCGACAAGAGGTGAACCAGGCAGTCGAAGCGCACGAACGTATGAGTCATGTGGTGGTTTGCAACGAACCTTGGACGATTGAAAACGGACTGCTTACCCATACGTTGAAGATTCTGCGCGACGATGTAGAGCGGAATCACGCCGCCACTATCGAGCAAACCACGCACGCCAAAGACGGTGAAACAATCATATGGGAGAGCGAGGTAGCCATGGCATGAGCGCAAATATAAATATCGGAGATTTTCTAACAACCCGTGCCCACCTTAATCCGAAGAAAGATGCCGTCTACGATGTATTGGCAGACCGGCGCTTTAGCTTCAGCGAACTTAATGCGCGGGCGAACCAGGTTTGTGCTGCGCTGCGGTCCATGGGGCTAGCCAAAGGCGACCGCGTTGCGGTGCTAATTTACAACGGCCATCAATACATGGAATGTTTCTTTGGGCCGGCGAAAGCCGGCATCGTCGTCATGCCGCTTAATTGGCGGCTTACAGCCGAAGAGTTGTCTTTCATTCTGACTGATGGGGGCGCGACAGCACTAATTTTCGATACCGACTTTCTACCCGTGGTGGAACAGATTCGGGCGATGGGCGATGCGGGCAGCGACATCAAAAACTGGGTCGAAATCGGCGGCAACAACGCTGCATTTGCCACGCCTTATGAAGACTGGCTAGCCGGAGAGAGCGCGGAGGAACCGCAGCACAAGGCCGATGGTGATGACAATTTATTTATCATGTATACCTCTGGTACCACGGGTCTTCCCAAAGGGGTAGTGCATACTCACAGCACCCAACTGTGGTCGGTACTGACAATGAATAATACCGCCGATACGCATTTCAACGATCGCTACCTAGTGCTATTACCGCTGTTCCATGTTGGTGCCTTGGCGCCGCTTATCGGCGCGGTGTACAAGGGTAACTCGCAGACTATCTTGCGCAATTTCGACCCCGCGAAAACCTGGCAACTGATCGAGCAGGAAAAGATTGCCAGCACCTTAGCCGTTCCGGCCATGCTCGGATTTATGACCCAAGTGCCGGGCTTTGAAAAATACGATTGGTCGTCGTTGCGCTTCATCATGAGCGGAGCGGCGCCACTGCCCGTGTCGACCATCAATGCTTACAAGGATTTGGGTATTGAGATACATCAGGTGTACGGTCTAACCGAAAGCTGCGGCCCCGCCTGCTTGATTGGTCCCGAAGACGCGATGCGCAAAATCGGCTCGACGGGCAAGGCATTTTTTCACAGCGAAGTGCGTATCGTCGATGAAGGTGGGGTAGACATGCCTGCCGGCGAGGCTGGCGAAGTGATTGTGCGCGGCGCACATATTATGAAAGAGTACTGGAACAGACCCGACGCCACGGCCGAGGCGGTACGTGATGGCTGGCTGCATACCGGAGACATTGCGGTCATGGACGAAGAAGGGTTTGTCACGATTCAGGACCGCATGAAAGATATGATTATTTCCGGTGGTGAAAATGTCTATCCGGCGGAAATAGAAAATGTCTTGTTGCAACACCCGGATATCGCGGATGCAGCTGTAATTGGTCAAGACAGTCCCAAATGGGGTGAGAGTCCGTTCGCTATCATCGTTAGTAAGTCGCGCGATTTGACCGCGGCCGATGTGCTGGCGCATTGCAATGGAAAACTGGCCCGCTTTAAGCTGCCTAAAGATGCTGCATTTGTTGACGAAATCCCGCGCAATCCCAGCGGCAAGATCCTGAAGCGGGTGTTACGCGAGCAGTTTCCGGGCTCTGCCGCCGAATAACCATCGGACATTATTTACGTGAGGATGGCGTGGTCCGACGATTTTTTCCTAACGACAACTTGGATCCCCAAACGTGAATGACATCAGCACCACCACCCACAAAAAACTGCTTAAAGCCATAGAGGAGTCGCCTGATGGGCCAAAAATTGGCGCCATATTCGATTTCGACGGTACCTTGATTGCGGGTTACTCAGCGACCGTGTTTATCAGAGAGCAGCTGCGCCGTGGCGATTTATCGGCGCGTGACTTCGTCGAGCTGATGAGCGCGATGATTAACTTTGGACTGGGCAACCTAGGCTTCTCCGGCATGATGTTGATCAACGCCCAGTTCATGCGCGGCATTAGCGAGCAGAGTTACATGGATATTGGCGAGGAGCTTTACACTAAACAAATCGCCCGACTGATTTATCCCGAGTCACGGGCGCTGGTAGACGCGCATCTCGCCAAAGGCCATACGGTCGCGGTGATATCCTCGGCGACGGCCTACCAGGTCGAGCCGGCCGCGCGCGACCTCGGTATTGAGCATGTGATGTGCAGCGAGCTTGAAGTGGAAGATGGCGAATTTACCGGTGGCGTTGTGCGGCCCACCTGTTTTGGGCAGGGCAAGGTCGACGCGGCCGAAAAGCTCGCGCGAAAACAAGGCGTCAATCTGAATGCCAGTTTCTTTTACTCCGACAGCACTGACGACATTGAGCTACTCGACCGAGTTGGTCGTCCGCAGCCACTCAACCCCAGCAAAAAACTCACAAAAGTAGCGAGCGATCGTGGCTGGCCAATTGCCAGCTTCGGTAGTCGGGGTCGACCAACGGTGACTGAGTTTATTCGCTCGGTGGGCGCAACCTGGAGTTTGGTACCTGCTTTCGTTGCGGGCTTGCCGGTCTGGGCTCTGACCGGCTCAAAACGTGATGCGCAGAATTTTTCGTTCTCGTTGTTTGCCGATACTGCCAGCGCGCTGATCGGACTTAAGCTGAACATCAAAGGTGAAGACAATCTGTGGAAGCAGCGACCCGCGGTATTTATTTTTAATCACCAAAGCAAGGCCGACATCGTGATCGCCGCCAGGTTGCTGCGCCGCGATATCGCCGGCGTTGGCAAGCAGGAAATCAAGAAAATGCCGGTGATCGGTAAAGTCCTCGAACTCGGCGGCGTAGTGATGATCGATCGCGCCAATGCTTCCAGCGCCATCGAGGCTATGACTCCTCTTGTTGATGCAATGCGCAACGAAGGCAAGTCGGTCGTGCTGGCTCCCGAAGGCACTCGCACGGTCTCGCCGCGCCTCGCACCTTTCAAAAAAGGCGCTTTTCATTTGGCGCTGCAAGCGGGTGTGCCTATCGTGCCCATCGTGATTCGCAATGCCGGTGATGTGGCACCAAAAGGTGATTTCGTGTTTCGCGCGGCGACGGTGGATGTGGAGGTATTACCGCCAGTAGACACCTCAAGATGGAAGGCTGAGGCGATAGATCAACACGTGGCCGAAGTGCGAGGTATGTTTGTGCGAGCGTTAGGGCAAGACGAAGAAGCCAAGCCCAGGAGAAAAGCCAAGGCAAAGGTGAAGGCAAAAGCTAAAACTAGAACCAAGGTGAAAGCAAAAGCTACAGCTAAAACTCAAACTAAAGCAAAAACAACAGTCAAAGTGAACGCTAAAACCAAAACTATAGCCAAGGCGAAAACCAAAGCAAAACCAAAACGGGAGACAAGCGGCAGTCAAGCATAGTCAAACCGGGATCAAATCTGTCGAGGTAGGAAAGAATAACAATACTACAACGATTTATTGCATCAAGGTGGCAGGCGAAAAGGTAAGTCACGCTTCTCAGCGGTTGCAAAATCCACCGGTGTGCTGACGACTAGATAGGAAAGAGATGATGAATGGAGCTGAAGCACTACTGAAAACCTTGGTTGATAGTGGTATTGATGTCTGCTTTGCCAACCCTGGCACCTCCGAGATGCAGTTGGTCTCTGCTATCGGCAAAACCGACCGCATGCGCGCAATACTGTGTCTGTTTGAGGGGGTGGTGTCGGGTGCTGCCGATGGCTATGCACGTATGGCTGATAAGCCAGCCCTCACGTTGTTACACGTGGGCTCGGGTTTTTCCAACAGCATGGCAAACCTCCATAACGCAAAACGCGCTCATGTGCCGCTGCTGAATATCGTCGGTGATCACGCGACTTATCACCTGCAATACGATGCGCCGTTGACAACCGACGTGTCTGGCCACGCAAAATTAAGTTCGCATTGGGTGAAGGTATCTTCATCCGCCGACGATCTACCCGCCTGCGGTGCACAGGCAGTTGCGGCTGCCTGTCAGGGTTCAGGCAAGATAGCGACTTTGATAGTGCCGGCCAATCACGCCTGGGAGGAGACTACTGCAGTTGCCCCGTCTTCGCCTGTACTCGGCCCTGAGCTTGTCACCAACGATGTGATCGATGACGTGGTTGAAGCCCTGGGCAATGCTAAATCAACCGCGTTGTTTCTCGGTGGTCGCGCTTTGCGCGCAGAAAACCTGGCTTTACTGGGCGCGATTGCGCACTCAACCGGCGTTCGGTTGTTGTGCGAGACGTTTCCTGCCCGCTTGCAACGCGGCGCAGATCGAGTGGCAGTTGAGCGTTTGCCTTATTTCGCCGAACAAGCAGCGGAGTTTCTCGGTGGTTTCGAACAACTCATATTGATCGGCGCTAAGGCTCCAGTTGCATTTTTCGCTTATCCGGGAAAAGAAAGCTGGCTCGCACCGCAAGGCTGCGACATCAAAACACTCGCCAATACCGATCAGGATATTGCCGTTGCTCTGCAAACCATAGCAGCGGCTGTTGAAGCAGACCCGCTAATAGATCAGGCAGTATTCGACCATGCTCGCGGTGTTCCTGAAGGCGTTTTGACACCGATGGCGATCGGCGAGAGTGTCACTGCATTGTTACCTAGCGGTGCAATCGTTTCCGACGAAGGTGCGACTTGCGGATTGGCGATTTACAGCGCCACCCAAAACGCCGCCGCGCATGATTGGTTGACCCTCACTGGCGGCGCCATAGGCCAAGGTTTGCCCGTCAGCCTGGGAGCAGCCATTGCATGCCCTGATCGAAAAGTAGTCGCGCTACAAGCCGACGGCAGCGCCATGTATACGGTGCAGGCGCTTTGGACCATGGCGCGTGAAAGTACCGACATCACGATCGTGCTGTTGAACAACCGCAGCTACGCCATTCTCAATATTGAATTGGCGCGTGTTGGCGCAGGCGAGCCTAATGCTAAAACGCTGTCCATGTTGGATTTGTCTAACCCAAACATAAGCTGGGTCGATATCGCTCAGGGTATGGGTGTGCCAGCTACGCTCGCGACCAGAGCGGAAGAATTCCACCAACAGTTTGCCGCGGCAATGGCGAGTAAAGGCCCGCGCTTAATTGAAGCCGTTGTCACACAATAATATTTTGCCGTGGAGGCCTTGATGATAAAACACAGTTTCTGGTTAACCGCGCTGCTAATCTCTTTTGCTTTGGGAGGGTGCGGTTCGCAGAAAGACGGTGCGCAAGTCGAGAGCGACGCATCGCTTAAGGATACGCAAGTGTTTATCGCGCAGAAGATAATCACCATGAGTACTGAAACGCCAGAAGCTACAGCGGTTGCCGTCGATGATGGCCACATCATTGCCGTTGGCAGTCTGGCTTCGATCAAGGAAGCTTTACCTGATCGCAATCTGATCATCGATAACTCCTTTGCCGGGAAAGTCGTTATGCCCGGCTTTATCGACAACCATTTGCATCCGGCTCTTGCCGGTTTGCTATTTCCGTCAACGTTTATTACCCCCTTCGACTGGAACCTGCCGGATGAGCAAGTGAAGGGCGTGCAGGGCAAGAAGGCTTATCTGGCTCGCTTGACGGAAGCGGCGGCGGCACTACCGGATCCAAACGATTGGCTGATCACCTGGGGCTACCACCAGTATTTCCACGGCGAGCTTGACCGCACCGCTGTGAATGCCATTTCAGCTACCCGGCCGATCATTGTCTGGCACCGTTCCTTTCACGAAATTATCGCCAACGATGCGGCGCTGGAAAAGCTTGGCATTACGGAAGCCGAGGTTGCCGACCACCCGGCGATCAACTTTGCCAAAGGACACTTCTGGGAAACCGGCCTGTTTGCCATATTTCCCAAGCTGCAACCGGTGATACTTAATCCACAACGTTTTAAAGCCGGTATTCTGGGCGGACTGGAGCACGCGCGCAGTAATGGCATCACCACTGTTTGCGACCAAGGGGTTCCGCTGTTAGACCTAGATATGGAATTCAATTTTCTGCAGCAGGTACTGACCGAGAACAAAATACCGCTACGGGCGTTGTTAATAGGCAACGCCAAATCGCTGGGACTTAAGGGCAACGACATGGCACTGCAAACCATTGAAAGCCTGCCCCGACGTAACACTGACGCGGTACAATATCTACCCAAGCAGGTGAAGCTGCTGGCCGATGGCGCGTTTTACTCGCAACTAATGCAAATGGAAGACGGTTATCTCGACGGCCATCACGGCGAGTGGATTATGACTCCTAAGGAATTGGAAGCGGCGGCGCGCGTGTACTGGCGGGAAGATTATCAATTGCACATTCACGTCAACGGCGACAAAGGCTTGAATGTTGTGCTTGCCGTTATCGAAAAACTGCAGAAAGAATATCCCCGACCTGATCACCAAACGGTATTACATCATTTTGGCTATTCGGCAGCAGAGCAGATAGCGCGAGTAGCGGATCTGGGTATTGCCGTTAGTGCCAACCCCTACTACCTATGGGTATTGGGCGACAAATACTCGGAGATTGGCCTCGGGCCGGAGCGCGCGCACTACATCACTCGACTCGGAGCGTTGGAGCGCAACAATGTGCCTATTTCTTTCCATTCGGATCTGCCGATGGCGCCAGCCGCGCCGTTAACGCTGGCGGCGGTGGCCGCGTCGCGCGTCAGTGCCGAGGGCAATGTGCTGGCTCCCGAAGAAAAGATGACAGTGGAAACTGCATTGCGCGCAATTACCATAGAGGCCGCGCGTGCTATTCAACAGCAGGATAGAATCGGCTCTATCGAAGTCGGCAAATTAGCCGACTTTACCGTTCTTGATCAAGACCCGTATGCGGTTAAAGCTGAAAATCTCAAAGATATTCCCGTGTGGGGCACGGTATTGGGAGGGCAAGCGTTCCCGTTGCAATAGATAGCTGCACGCTTTCTGCAGGCGTACAATACAGCGGTCGCGCTAATAACACGTAGGAGTACCGATGAACGACAGTATCGACAGCCCCTGGCCCGGCGTTGAAACGCAGAAGCTGGTATTTCTGCTGGACGACTCAACGCCATTGGAGAGGCAGATCCTTGAGCGCTGGATCGATGACAACCGACCCGAGGGCGTGCGCCAGGGCGATACTTTCGAATTGATCAGCCTCGGTTACCACTCGGACAACGCAAAAGCCGCGGGACTTGCCAGCCTGCGACGCCTGCTGCAAGCATCTTCAGATACATACTTCGTACCACTGCGCGTGATGTGGCTGCCCAAAGCTGCAGCAGCGGGTGGTCTTCGCTTGCGCGATATTTTAACCGGCGATCCACGGGCGCCCGGCCCGCTAAAACAGAAGTGGATTGCAAAGCGCGACCCTTCACGCTACCGGCCTATCGCTGCGGCGGGAGCGAACGTAGAAGCGTTAGCAGCCCGGTTGGAACTGGTGGCACCCGAACAACGCGCCGACGAGCAAGAGCTGGCTGCTTTTATTGCGCGCCAGGCCGTGCTTGCGTTGGAGCGTGCCGAATGTGCGATCAACGGCGTGCGTTACAAGGTACCACGGCTGGTGACCGAAGAAGTATTGGCTAAACCGCGCTTGAAAGCGGCCATTGCCGAGCACGCCGCAAGCACCGGTCGCAGCCTCGACAGCGTGATGGAGGATGCGCAAGACTGTCTGAAAGAGATGGCAGCCAACCACAGCACCTTTGCGCTCGACATCATGGCGAGTTTTGGGCGTTACCTCTACTCCAGGGGCTTCGATCGCCAGATCGAGTACCTGCCGGAAGACCTTGAGCGCATCGACAAACTCAGCAAGAAGAACCCGGTAGTGTATTTGATGACCCACAAATCGCATATTGATGGGTTTTTAATGGTAACGCTATTTCATGATCTGAACCTGCCGCCTATGCATGTGTTTGGCGGTATCAACATGAATTTTCTTGGTTTGGGCACACTGGCCCGGCGTTCCGGTACTGTCTTTCTGCGTCGCACCTTTTCTACCGACGAGATATACAAACTGGTATTTAAAAACTACATCGATTATCTAGTGGAGAAGCGTTTTGCTTTATTGTGGGCACTGGAGGGTACCCGTTCGCGTACCGGCAAACTCATGCCACCCCGCTATGGCTTGATGAACTATGTGGTCGACTCCTATGCACGCGCCGCAACTACCGACGTGGTACTGATGCCGGTGTCTATCGCCTACGACCAGGTGCCGGAGGTGGCTGACTATATTGCTGAGCAAAAGGGGCAAACCAAAAGACCTGAGTCAGCCTCCTGGTTTATGCAGTATATTAGCGGGTTGAATAATCCTCACGGCAAAATTCACGTCCGCTTTGGTCAAGGTGTCGCCTTGTCAGAAGTGTTAGGTGACGACCGCGAGACGTTGCAGGTGAGCCAGTTGGATATTCAAAAATTGGCATTTAAACTGTCCGTTGACGCCAACAACGTCACACCTGTAACGGGCACCGCACTGGTGACCTTTGTACTGCTCGCGCAGGGGCACAAAGCCCTCACATTCGATGAATTGGCACGCCAACTCCAGCTGCTAATGCAACTCATTAACCTGCTGGAACTGCCGAAGACCGAAGACGTGGATGTGGCAACGCTCGATGTGCTGACCCGTACCCTGGATGCGTTGACGCACAACGGCGTACTCTCTGCCTACAAGGATGGCATCGCACCCATCTATTCAATTGCGCCGGATGCTAGCATGGCCGCCGCTTATTATCGCAACACGCTGGTGCACTTTCTGGTGACTAGCGCGATCGCCGAACTTGCCCTGCTAGCCGTTGCGGAACAGCGCGCTGATGAACCACTAGCGGTGCTGCACGCCGAAGCGCTACGGTTGCGCGATCTGCTGAAATTCGATTTCTTCTTCGCCGATAAAGACGCGTTTATCGACGACTTCGAACGTGAGCTAAGCTTGCGTGCACCTGACTGGCGCGCGGCGGTGGAGCAGGGTAGTGAGCGCATTTTTCTTCTGTTATGGGAAATCAAGCCACTGCTCGCCCATGGTACGTTGAGGCCATTTATCGAAGCCTACCACGTTGCCGCTGAAACATTGCTGCTGGAAAGCACCCAGCCTTTCGATAAAAAACAGTTCATCAAAAAGTGCTCTGAGCTTGGTAAGCAAAGGGTATTGCAACAACGGATCGTCAGTGAAGAGTCGGTATCGACGGTCTATTTTGACCCTGCGGTCAAATTGGCGCAAAGTCTTGACCTCATCGGAGCTGATGGTGGCGAACTAGCGACACGTAGGCATAATTTTAGAGCGGAGACCGCTGAGTTAGTCAGGCGTCTAGCGTTTATCAGCACACTGGCGGAGAACCGGCGCATGGGCTTTACGTCTATTGATGCGAATGCAATGCTGGCGCAGACGGGGGACTCACAGATTACAGCAAACGGAGGGGGAGAGCCATGAAACTCAAAGTGGGATTGTTAGGCGGTGGTTCATGGGGCACAACAGTTGCATCGCTGGTCGCGCGCAATGCACCGACTGTGATTTGGGCTCGCGACCCGGCAACGGTGGCAGAAATCAACAACAAGCACAGCAATGAAAAGTATCTGCCGGGAGCCAAACTGCCCGATGCTCTGCTAGCAACTTCGTCCATAGCGGAAGTCGTTCGCGATGTGGATGTGGTAGTGATGGGCATTCCCTCGCAGAGCTTCAGGAGCGTGCTCGAAGACATCAAGGAGCATATCCGACCGTGGGTGCCGGTGGTCAGTCTGACCAAGGGGCTGGAGGCAGACACCGATATGCGTATGACGGAAATCATTAATGAGGTATTGCCAGGTCACCCCAACGGTGTACTCACCGGCCCTAACCTGGCGCGAGAAATTATGTCGGGTT